>CAOKJJ010000089.1 GCA_948468465.1 uncultured Eubacterium sp.
CGCGACCGGACGGGGCCACAGCGTCCATGCAGAATGCTTAGGAATTCTTAACATTCTGGAGTAGGAGCCGAAATCCAGGCCCCGCCCCTCATCCAGCGTCCGCATAGTCACCAAAAAAACGCAACAAATTGTCAAAAGTGTTTCTTTTTGGATTCATACAGTCCAGGTTATTTATTTTGGTTTTCACGTTGAATCTGTAATTTTAAATCTGCAATTATTTTTTCTGTGCGCAGCTTTACTCCTTCCGTAGACAGATGATTATCCGTTCCATACAGATATACTCCTGAGTACAAGGAATCTTCCAGTTCTGAAATAACAGGAACAATTAAGTTTTGTTTTAAATATGTGTGAAGCCTGGCCCGTTCCTCCTTTGTGCTGTCTTCTGACAGTGCGTATCTGTTTCTTGGCGCATAAGTAACATAGACATGCACTCCATGATCCTGAAATCTCTGAAATACCCGATTGATTGGTTCGATATATTGTTCCTTTGGAAACGCGCGTACCGTGTAATGCACCGCAAGGCCATAAATTGGCTGCTCTGTTTCTGCGTTCGGACGGTATAAAATATAGTCTCCGTATGGATTATAGCTTGGCCCTTCGATCGGATTTCCTTCTTCGTCATAGTCGGAAGCAGATATATGATAGCTTTTCTTCTCCATATCCTGCCGCAAGGCGTTATATGCCGTATATGCTGTAAACACTTGTGAAAATTCCCTGATATCCAGCTGTGCAAATGTATCGTAATTGGATTCCATCATCGCAAATACGGCATAGTCCAGTTCTGTCTGACTGCAGAACTGACGATTCGCCGCGTCAAATTCCGGCGCATCCAGCAAAATATCTCCTTCCTTCATCAAATCTAAAATTAATAAAAGCTGCGGCAGTGCCGGAGAGTATGCGAAGACTCCCATATTCACAACTTCGTATGATGCAAATGCTTCATCCAGCCTGGCGCTGTCATATCCAAATCTTGTAGAAGAACCGGAAAAAAGCACGATTTTCTTTTTTGTGCTTAACATGCGCAGACGGTCATATTTATCCTGAAACGTGTCAAAATAGCTGCCGCTGTAGACGGGCTGCTGGATGGCGTTGATCTGTACGGTGCTTAACCGCGGACATCCTTCGAATGCATAATCGCTGACTTTCATTAAGTCGTCATAAAAATATATTTTTTCTAAAAAAGCGGCTCCGCGAAACGCCCATTTTTCGATTTCATAAATGCCGGGCGGAAGGACGGCTATGCGGCAGTTCGCGCCTTCCAATGCATGTTCTGCAATCCGACGCACTGGATATCCTCCCAAAGATGCCGGGATGCATACGGTCTGTGACGTGCCCTTATAATCTGTAATCACGCAAAATCCGCGTTCTTCCCGATAGGAAAAGCATTTAGGGTCTGTCCATGGCTCCCACTGCGCGTACAGGGCCATGCCTTCCTGGAAATCGACACGGCTCCCCAGGCCAACCGACGCGCCGCTTCCATCTGGTTTTGTATTCCATCCGGTCTGCACGTAGCCTTCCCGTTCAAACAAATCTGTTCCGACAGCCGTATTGGGCCTTGCATGGGTAGAAGCAGCCGGCACTTCTGCTTCCTTTGCTGGTTGTCTGCCATCTGTGCGGACTCCTCCGTTGGCATAATATCTGATCTTTTTGCCGCTTTTTTTCACAAAAGCCTGAAAGCTTTCTGAATATTGTATATTTTTTACAGTGATTTCTATTTTTTTGCCTGATTTGTCATATGAGAGCACATACGATGACAGCTGGCTGTCTTTTGCATCACGATTCCATTCATAACCATCTTCCAGCTGCAGCTTAAAGGTAGCGTTACTGCCTCTTCGCACAGTTTGTGCGGGATTTTCCACACAAAATCCTTCCCCCTGCTCCAGGACGATATGACAAAAATCTGTATTTTCATCTGTATTATCTGTTTTCCTGCCGCATCCTGCTGCTGTCAGGCAAAGCAGGGAAATGAACAACAGCACTCTCTGATAACGCGTCATTTCCATTGTCCGAGCCGTCCTTTATCTTATCCTTATTTTTTTATCCTTATTTTTATCATTATACTTGCAAAAACCGTTCAGGCCGCGGTTTCGCGATGATATGCAAAATGCAGCAAGCAGGATTACCCTCCCGCCTGCTGCATAACGCACTTATTCCTTTACTACCCGAAAGAAACTGGACACGATCACACAAAGCATTGCTGCAACGCAGACTGCCATTGCTACAATTGCATTTTGTAAATCCGCCATATTTTCCGCATTATTTTCAAACGTCATAATAGACGCTGCTCCCGCGATTCTGCTGCCGATAAACTGAATGGCTGCTACCGCGCTGCATATCCCTGCTACGACCGGGAGAATATCCCAATACGGTTTTGCACCTGCTTTTAAAGATAACAGCAAAAACAATGCTTCTGCCACGATCACTACCGCAAGATTTATCACAACTGTTTGGTTTACTCCCATGTTCATAAAATAGTTTGTCTTGCAGTTTTGCATATACAGGACAAGCCCCGCTGCAGAAACGATGATTGTAAGGATGGTAAAGACTGCCCCAAGACCGGCCTTTTTCTTTTCATTCATCTCATTCACCTCTCATTCCTTTTTCTCCGCTTTTCTTTAAGCCAAGTACATACATCGCGATACAGAGTACCGTCAATATTCCAAATCCGATTTTCAAGCCGAACAGTAGATTGTCATACCATGTCCTGACTGTTTCGATATGTGTCGAGGATGACATGCCGTCCATCGCATTGGAATTGGCCAGCGCGTAATTTTGGTGCAGCATTGCCTGCTTTAATGCACGCAGCAGCTGTTCATCCTTGCTTACATTTTCCACGGTCCAGTACGGCCATTTCTCCGCAACCGCGGCCATGGAATTGTCGCCTGTGTTGCAGGTCATCGTTACGCCGTTTTGCACTGCTTCCTTTAATACGGTATAGGTCGGATCCTGGATAAAGTCTTCTGACATTAAGCCGACAAATCCCCATTCCCCTTTCAGAATGTTTTTCAAAAGTCCGGTATGCGCGTTGCTCTGTGTACAGCCGATCCGATTATAGGTCGTCATCACGCCAAGCGCTCCTGCCTCTTCGATGCAGTCCTGCGTACCGCGCAGTTCATTTTCCCGCATTGCCTGCTCTGACATAAATTCAGCAATTCCGGTACGGTTGATCTCAGTGTCATTGCATGCTAAATGTTTCGGTGCAATAATCGTTCCATAAGACTGGCCGGCAGCGATAAACGCAGAACCCTGCCCGGCTGTCAGCACCGCATCCTCTGAATAGTATTCATGATTGCGTGCGTTATATGGTACGCGGTGCAGGTTCGTGCCTGCTCCCCAGAATATGGTCGTATTCGCCCACAAAGAATAATTGCCGATGACTTTGCCCCACTCCTGCGCAAGCTGTTTGCTGAATGTCTGGCCCAGTACCGTTTCGTTGGCCATGACGCCCATTTTATAATCGCGGTTTTTATCATCTTCCGCTATCACACATGGATCGCCTGCAGAGCTGTCCGCATTGGCATATTGTCCTAACGGGTAGGAATTAAATCCATTTGGCCCATCATTTTGAATTGCTTCTGGAGACGAGAGCGATTCGATAATCTTTGTGCTCGTTCCGCCAAACGCTGTACGGATCATGCATTCCTCTAACGTAATCTGGTCCATCAAAAGTCCCCAGCGTTCATCTTCCAGATCCGTAACCCCTTTTAAATCCGCAAGCGTCAAACCGTTATCCGCTCCAAAGGTGACCGAAGACGGATCTCCATTTGCCGTAATTTCGTAAATGTCATTATCCAGTACTGCCAGCATATCCTCCGTAGCAGTCAAGTCTGTATAAGCAGACGGCCATGTGCTCTCCCAGTCATTTCTGGACAGATAAGTCATTGCATCCGCGATCCAGTAATTCAAGTCAGCGTCTGCCAGCTGGTTTTCCACCGGCGTTCCATTCAAAGATTTTGCAAAGGTTTTGGAATCAAACTGTGCAAGCTCCCACTCTTTTACATTTTCCTTATTGCCTTCTGTCTGCTGTCCCTGTGCAGCCAGTACATGATCTACCGCTTCATGCGCTCCGTTTCCAACTGTAAAATAATAGACACCATCATCTAAAATCCAGTTGCCGCTCGTACCCGCTTCGTTGCTGCTGGAAGAATCCCAGCTTGCCATGTCCTGTGCATCCGCGGTGATGGTAACCGTCGCGGAAGCTCCCGGTTCTATCAGATCCGTTTTTTCATAATCCAGCAATTGAATTGCAGACTTTTCTACCAGGTGCTGCTTGTCATACTCCGTATACGGCAGCGATACATACAGCTGTACGACATCTTTTCCTGCCACGTCTCCGGTATTTTTTACTTCAACCTCGGCCGTAACTGTTTTTGCCGAGAGGTCTACGTTCACATTTTTCAGCTGCTGCTCAAAAGTAGTATATGACAATCCATAGCCAAATGGATAAGACACCTCATTGTCATAATTCCACGCTTCCCCGGTTGAACTGCCGGCTGTGCAGTCTGCATTGCCCTGGCCAAGCACCGTATCCGCATACCGTGTTTCATAATATTTATATCCGGTGTAAATGCCCTCGGCTTCCACCTCAAACGAATTGATATTCTGCGCAGGATCGGCATTCGTCCATGCAAAATTTCCAAAATTCTGCGCTGCAGGTGAATTTGCGTTTGTTACTGCATATGTATCAGACAGGTAACCGGACGGATTTGCATCCCCGGACAAGATATCCGCAACACCATAAAATCCATAACCGCCAGGAAGTCCGATCTGTAAAATCGCATCTATACCTTCGTCTTTTTTAATCTCGTCTATTTCCATCGCATTCGCATTGTTTAACAATACGATGACCTTGCCGCCATTTGCCTGTTTCGCTTCGACCGCTGCCTGAATCAAATCTCTCTCATCATCCGAAAGGCCCAGTGCATCAGACTGATGCAGCGACTGCGACGGATCCACTCCGTCCGCGCCAGGCAGATATGTCCCGTTCTCCGTTGAGGAACGCGCTATCGTAACCAGCATCACATTGTAATCCGCAAGGCTGTCTTTCCATGACGCATCCACTCCGTCCATTGCCTGCTGCGACGGTTCTTTGCTGGAAAACACATCGGATGTGCCTGGCGCCGTGATATGATAATACTCGACTGTTGTTCCCCACATATCGACTTCTGTCTTAAAGCTGGCTTCCAGGTTTTTATACAGGCTGCCAAGTGTTTCATTCATTGCAAACCCTTTGGCTGTAAGCGCCTGTACAAAGTCTACCGTATCCGCATCCGTATTGGACGAAGCGTCCACCCCTCCGTTTGCCGTAAGCGAGCTTCCCATATCACCGCCCTGAACCGGATAATAGCTGGAAAATCCAAGTAAAGATATTTTCTGTGTCTCTTCTTCTGACAGCGGGAGCGCCTTATTTTCATTTTTCAACAACACAGACCCTTCCTCGCTGACACGTTCCCCCAAATCCTCTATCGCGTCTAACAGTTCTGTCGTACTCGAATAATCTGACTCATACGTATATAAATTTTTATCATCAGATTCTTCTGTCACCATCCGGGTACTTTTCGTCCCAAGAAATTTGTCAATATCGGTACGGTAGCTGTCCACTAACGGCCCTGCTGCGATCGAAACTGCCAGCAGGGAAGCCATGCAGGTCGTCAGTCCGCGCCAGAGATTGCTTCTTTTGCTGCTCATATTTTCCCTCCTTTAAGCATATTGCTTAATTTTTTAATGCAACCGCGTTGTTTTGTAATGATAATATATCACTCTTACAGGCCCTGCGAATCTATTATGCGCAGAACGTATATTTTTTAACGTGAACTGCACGATTCTTATACAATACTGCCAATTTTACCGCTGCCATTCACGGCATGGAGCCGCTCATGGTTCTGTTACTAAAGGGATTTCCACAGACTTTTTCTTATCCTGATTTGTTACCGTTATTTTAACAGCTCCCGTACCATCCGCCCGCACGACCGCAAGCGCTTCTCCGTAATAAGTCCTTACCGTATGATCCGTATAGTTTCCTTTTACATAAGAATTGGCGCTTCCTAAGCCTACCAGCTCTCCATGTTCCACCTCTACCCGCAGCAGATGTTTTTCCATCGGCTTTAGCTCTCCGTCCTTATCTGTATACCGCAGCCAGACAAATCCAAGTCCTTTTGGCCTGATCCGCTCTTCCTCCGGGCAGATCCGAAGCTGCGTCTCTTTGCCGGCCGTCTTTAATGTCCGGCGCCCAAGCTCCATGCCTGCGTGGTCATAAGATACTGCTGTAATCTCGCCGTCTTCATAAATAACAGGAAAGATGACACGGCATTTATTTTTCTTCATCTGCTTTACGCCAACGCTTTTTCCATTAATCAAAAGTTCTACGCTTGCCGCCCTCGCATAGACTTCCACCTTTGCCGGCTGACCGCCGCAGCCTCTGTAAGACCAGCTTTCGATGGCTTTTGTAAGCGCCCATCCGGTAAGCTGCAGCTTTTCTTTTTGATAAACCGGCCAAACCGCGATCAACGGGCCGATGCTTTGTTCAAACGCAACTTTTGTAAATGCCGCCTCTGCCCTTGGCCTTCCTAACAGATCAATCCGGCCATTGTTTCCAGTCATCCGACAGGCCGGGTTTTCTTCCTTATAATCCTGATACTCCGCCGCCCCGTCCCCGGTTTCACCGATATAATCCATACCCGTCCATACAAAATCGCCGATGATGCGCTTGTGTTTCTTTGCAATTTCCCAAAACAGATAAGCATCCTTACAAAATGTTTCGCTGCCCAAAATCAGGCGTTTCGGATATTTTTTCAAATCATGCTTATAACGGAAAATGCCGTAATTGTATCCGGCAATATCCATATTCGCAAAAGCATCGCGCGTTTTTACATCACATGGATAAAGCGTTGCGCCGCACTTCATAAAATAATCGCCCAGCATGCATGCAAGCGTATTGTAAAACGCGCTGCCTACCGGCTTCTTGCGCTCCGCGGCTCCCGTTTCTTTCTCTTTTTTTGCCGCCTGCGCTGCTTTCGCCGCTGCTTCGGCATTTTTCTTTGCTTTATCATCACTGTAAACACCAAGTCCTACAGAGCTTAGAAAATTAAAGAATATATTGATCCCGCATGTCACCGGCCTTGTTCCATCCAGCTTGTGCAGATAATTCGTAAACCGCCTTGTCAGCTCAATGCCCCTTTTTTGCGCCGTCTCAGACACTTCATTTCCTGTGGAATACATAATCACGCATGGATGATTGTAATCCTTTTCGACCATATCTTTTAAGTCCTGTTTCCACCATTTCTCCAAATCATTTACATAGTCGTTTTCCGTTTTATGAATGTACCAGACATCCACATATTCATCCACCATCAGCATGCCCAGGCGGTCACAGGCATCCAGCAGCGCCTTCGAGCAGGGATTGTGCGCGGAACGAAGTGCGTTGTACCCGTTTTCTTTTAAAATGCGCACCCGGCGCTCTTCCGCTTCCGGATATGCACAGGCTCCGAGTATTCCATTATCATGATGGATGCATGCGCCGCGCAGTATCGTCCTCTTTCCATTGACCGTAAATCCATCCGCTGCGTTCCACTTAAGCATTCGGATTCCAAACGTCTCCTCCACCACATCTGTTCCAAATACAACCCGGCAGGTATACAATTTCGGATTTTCACAGCTCCATAGCTGCGCATCCGGAACCGTTATTTTTGTTCCTGCCATGCATCTTCCTTTTTTGTGTTCTGCGCTTATTTCTATCTGACTGCTGGCGATAACCTTCCCTTCGTCACAGATCTCGACCTTTGCAGTCCCGCAGCAGGAAGCGGACAGCGCGATTGCTACCACAGCAGGCTCGCAGCTGAGCGTATGTATTTTCACTCCATTTATTTTGATATACGCATCTTTGCCTGTCCACAAATAAACCGGCCGGTAAATGCCTGCTCCAGAATACCAGCGGCTGTTTGGCTGATCAGAATTCTGCGCTGTGACCCGGATTTCATTTTCTTCGCCAAATCTGAGCAAATGTTTCGCATCCACATAAAAGTTCGTATACCCATATGGCCGCCCGGCTGCCTTTGTCCCATTGATATAGACTTCCGCATTGTGGTACACGCTTTCAAATTCAATATAAACATCCGAACCTTCCTCTTCTTTTGGCATGACAAATGTTTTGCGGTATTCGTAATCTCCGCCAATATACCATCCGGTATTGCCTTCGCCTTTGCTTTCCTGGCTGCGCGGTTCGCTCAGCATTGCGTCATGCGGCAGTGTTACCGGATATGCTTTTTCCTCCCTCGTGGTGCATCTGCATGTCCATCCTTCATTAAAATCAATTCTTTTCATGGTATCCAGCTCCTTGCTTTTTTACCAGTATAGCCTATTTTTGCGGGGATTTTATCTTTTTTCGTGAACAGTCCTTTTTTTTACGTTATTTGCTGTGCGGGGGGGGATCTTGTTTGGCTATGCGGACGCCGGGAGAGGGGGGAACTGGCCTGGCTTGCGGCTCCTACTCCAGAATGCTAAGAAGTTCTAGGCATTCTGCATATACGCTGTGGCCCCGTCCGGTCGCGTCGCGTAGTCCGCCCCTGGCTTACAGCCAGTGGCTAAAAGCGACGCTGGGCTGCGCCCCTGATTTACAGAACAGAATGCCAAGAAGCTTCTAAGCATTCTTCCAACGTCGCCGCAAACCAAGCCAGTTTCCCCTCACCCGGCTGGTTTTCTCTGGCTTTACATGTAAACCTGCGAACATTTATGAAAGAATCTGCAACTGTTAAAATCTTACAGTGTATTTAAATAATTGCGTAAAAAGAATACCATCTGCAATATTTGCAAAAATCGGCTGATATTCCTATAAGTCATCGTAATAACTGACCAGCGAAATCATAAGAATATACAACAACTTTTAACACTGTGATTTCCGTAAGGCCCCGCCCCTCATCCAGCGTCCGCACAGCCAACCAAAAGAAAGACCCTGCAAACAGATTATTTTTATCTGTTTACAGAGTCTTTTTCATAATACCTATCTAAGCAAGCAGGACTATAAGCCGGGTTCTGTCTGGAATGATCATCTATCTAGGACGGCTGTCACCAGCCGCCTCAAGCGACCTACCTGAAGCTGGCGGGCCACGTCACTGCTTCTGCTCGGTCTTGCTTCGGATGGGGTTTACATGTGCCCTCCCTGTTACCAGGAAGGCGGTAGTCTCTTACACTGCCCTTCCACCCTTACCAGCAAATAGCTGGCGGTATATTTCTGTTGCACTTTCCTGGGAGTCACCTCCACCGGACGTTATCCGGCATCCTGCCCTATGAAGCCCGGACTTTCCTCACCTGCGGCCTTTCGGCTCATGCAGCTGCGATCATTCATCCTGCTTGCCTATTCTATTCAAACATAATTTGCAGAAAATGTAAAGCGTTTTGTTACTTTTCATGAGTCAGGAAACACTCTAAGGTTTATACATGAAAACAGCTGCCGCCGATAAATTCCCGCAAAATCGAATTTCTGCCCACTTCCTCACTCGGCACCTGCAGAAAATAATCCAAAAATTTCAGCAGACGTTTTGCCTGCATATGCTGCGGACTATCCGGCTTGATTGCGAACAATAATGGTTCCGCATACATTTTTAAAACCGGAAGTTCATAAATTAAAGCAGAATTAAACATTACATCTGCCTGTTCCTGGAATGGAAAAATGTTTTTTTCTTCTCCGCGGCGTACGGACTGCCACATTTCAATCGTATGCTCCGCTGATGTGCCCCGCATAAACGCGTCCCGCACGATCCTCCGGATCAGGCGCCCGTCTGTCGTCGGTATCGGATTGTGTTCATCAATATTAATCTGCGTCAGCGCGCTGATATAAATCTTAAACTTTGTTTCTTTTGGAAGCGCGGCAAGCAGCTTTTGATTCAGTCCATGGATCCCTTCTATCACAAGCACATCATCCGCTCCAAGCTGCAGATATTCGCCTTTATATTCCCTCTTTCCGTTTTTAAAGTTAAAATGCGGCAGTTCCACCTCTTTTCCTGCCAGCAGCTGTTCCATCGTCGAATCAAACAGTTCCAAATCTATGGCTTCCAGACACTCAAAATCATACTGTCCGTTTTCGTCTAACGGCGTTTTTTCGCGATCTACATAAAAATTATCCATGCCAATCGGATGCGGCATAAGTCCATGCGCCTGCAGCTGGATGGACATCCGGTGTGAAAACGTCGTCTTTCCAGAGGAGGAAGGGCCTGCGATCAAAATAAATTTTTTATTTTTTCCCTGTGCAATCTGCTCGGCAATCTGTGCGATGCGCCTTTCCATCTCTGCTTCCTGCAGTAAGATAATATCCTGAATCCGTCCCTTTACAATCTGCTCATTCAATTCCCCGATCGTATTAATATGCATCTGCTTCGCCCATGCCGCCGCTTCCATCAAAGTATGGTACAGCTTGTTGGATGTATGGAACTGTGATACCTTTCTCGTATCCTCGTTTGGAAAAATCATTACAAAGCCGTCTTCATATTCCATTAAGTCAAAATATTTCAGATATCCGGTCGACGGCACCATGTACCCATAAAAATAATCCTGAAAGCCATCCATATCATACAAATTCACATGTGAACTTCTGCGAAACCGAAACAGCTTTGCCTTGTCTTCCATCCCATATCCATGAAATTTCTCAATGGCAAGATCCGTATGAATCGTATGCTTGCATATTTCGATATCCGCATCACAAAGCCTGCGCATTTCCACACTGATTTGATCGAGAAGATGCTGCGATACGCTCATGCTGCCTTCCAGCTCACAATACTGCCCCTGTCCGAGCGTATGCATCACACGCAGCTTTACACTCGTCCCGTACAGATTAAAAATCGCCTTTTCCAGCATCATGACCATGCTCCTGCGATACGCTTTTCTGCCTTTCGTATCCGCGGTCGTCATAAACGACAAGACGCCGTCTGTCTCAACGGTGCGGTTTAGTTCCCGCAGCTTGTTGTTATACACTGCCAATACGATATCATCCTCGTACTGACTCTGGTATTCGTGCGCAAGGTCTAAAAAAGTTGTTCCATACGCATACTGTTTTTTATCATTTCCAAATTCTATATTTAAAACCCGATCGTCCATATGCCCAATACCTCATAAATCTATCCCATGCTTAAAACCACATATTTTTGAAACCCTGTTTTGCATTTTAAACTATCTGAAACGGATCCGTTCTGCCCTGCTCTGCTACGATAAGCTCCGCGGCATGCTCCCGTATATACGCTGCCATATACGGGATAAAAATATGCTCGATCCCATAATGCCCTGCGTCTATCACCGCCATCCCGCACGATACCGCGTCTATTCCGGTATGATGGTCAATATCCCCGGTAATATACACCTGCGCGCCTGCCTGCAGCGCATGCTGAATGCTGCTTTTTCCCGCACCCGGACAGATGGCTGCGCGTTCAACCAGATTGTCCGGATTGCCGAACACTTTCACATGCTCAAGGTCAAACGCTGTTTTTACAAGCGCACAGCATTCAGCCAGCGTCATCTGCTGCTCCAGCTCGCCTGTCCTGCCAATGCCCTGCGCGATGCCGTCTGACTCACAGGTAACTTCCAACGGCATAATATTTTTAAAATGCAGCATCTTAGACGCAAGCTGGGCCATGCCCATCACGTCAAAATTCGTATGCATCGCATAATACGAAATGCCGGACCGAATGAGCGCCGTCACCCTGCGTCCGATAAAGTCTTCTTCGGTAATGCGCTTCATCCCCTGAAAGATCAGCGGATGGTGCGTCAGCAAAAAATCCGCCTCTGCGGCAATCGCTTCGTTGACGGCTTCATCAGATGCATCCAGTGCAATGTATACTTTTTTTATTTCTTTTTCCGTACTTCCGACAAGCAGTCCGACATTGTCCCAGCTGCATGCGTAGGACTCGTCTGCCTGTTTATTTAATATTTGGATGAGTTGTTTGCATTTCACGTTTTCTCCCTCCGTTTCATTTCAGCCTGGCAGTTCAGTATCTCTGGAAAATGCTGCCATTCAGGAACATATGACATCCAGCTCACAAACATACCTGCCGTCTTTCTCCTCTGATATATAATTCTCCAATTTATAGATCCTTTTTCCTGCTTCCATGCAGTCATTCTGAAACGCAGACAGTACCTTCAATCTTGCCTCTTCTTTTAAAAGCTGCAGACTCACTCCTGCTCCTATCAATGCAGGCATACATTTTATATTCTTCTTTTCTTTCTCCAGATATGCTTTTTTCTTTACTATCGTTTCCTGTATTCTGTCTCTTTGAATTTCTCTTGTAATATACCCTATATGAACATCTTCTGCATAATCTTCCAAATATATCGCAATCGCATTTTTATGCCTGACAGACTCCATGAGCTGTTCCACAAGATGATAGATGACATTTTCTCCCCCAACAGATTTTTTAACGTCAAATACCCAGGAACTGAAACACTGTCTGTCCTCATCAATGGCCAAAGCTAAAATATCTGCTTTTTTTCCGCCCTTATCTTCTACAAACGGCGGTTTATATTCGTTTCCATATATCCCATACTGACCAGATTTCATGCAGAAACGAACATAGACTATATCATCCGTTTCTTTTTCTTCAAACATAACCGTCTGGTTCTTCTCCACCCTGTACAGCCGCCCAGACAGCAATGGCATATGGTCTTTGATGGCATCTCCTTTAATTTTCATCTTCTATCCCCATCGCGATTTTTGCCTCTTCAAATAAATGCATCGTACTGTCATGAAACAGGCTGAAATCGTATCCCGTACACGGCAATTTTTGAAATATCAATTCTTCTACCGTGCTTTTATCCTGCGTTTTATTTACAAATTGATACACATGAACCGCCGGAGAAATCAATAAATCTTCTTTTGCAATATCAATTCCATTTTTTTCTAACAGCTTTTGTACCGTTTCAAAATCAAAGTCCCCGTGTGACAATAATAACAAATTGTTCATTTTTGTAGCCATTGTATCACTATGCGTGCTTACGATCAGCTTTACGCCCCTATTATTCAAACGGTTCAGCAATTTTACCATTTCCATCTGCTTTAAAGGATGCATGCTCGTTTCCACTTCATCATAAAAAATAAAATCTATATCACCGGAATCGGTCAGCGCTTTTACAACCGGCACTACTTCATTTACCATTGACGACGCTACAAAAACAGGCATGCCGTTCTTCTGGCCTTTTGGCGTATACATCGTCATTTCACCGCTTTCACAAATTTGTCCGTCAATTAAGCTTTTAAAAATAAACTGAATCAAATCATCATTTTTTTTCGCCGTCTTTTCCGTATAACTGTAATCCAGTAAAAACGTTAAGAAATCCAGCACAGGCTCTGTAACCGCGGTGATCTCTTTCCCTGCCGGCGCTCCCATGTCCTGTCTGACATTACTAAAATATCGTTTGTATAACAATGTAAGACCCATGCGCGATGCTGGCAAAAACAGCATATTTGCAGCCGACGGAGACTTTGCTCCCAGAATATCTCCCAATACATGGCAGCTTCCTATCCCACATGCGGTTTTTACAGAAATATTATGCGGGAACTGCATTTCTGAAACAATCTCTTTTTCCCCAAATGCATTCTTTTTTAATACAATAACGCCATAAAAACGTCCGATATTCGCAACCAGCTCCGCAAGCCGCTGCTGTGTTAATAATTCCTGTATGTTCGTATTTTCCTTCAGCACATAGTTTATCGTTCTTTCCGTTAAGCAATATATTTCGTAATTTCTGTCCGGCTGCTCAAAATCCAATGTGACTTCTTCAACTGGAATTGCCGCGTGAAATGATTGTTCAATCATATCATCTATATGTTTTGACAGATAAGTATTTACCCATGCATGAATTTCATCTATTTCCTTACTGCCTATATAAAAAGCATCCATCTGCTCCATCTGCGGGATCGTTACGCCGGGAACATGTGAAGAAAGCGCTTTGATAACCGTATATATCAGCTCCATCAATTGTGTTTTCCCACTGTTGTTATTTCCTACAAAAACAGTAAAATTACTGATATTTACCCTTGCCTCAGAAATTTTGCCAAAATTTTTAACGTTGATATATACTTGCATAGCTGTTATTCTCCTGCTTTCTGGCTGTTTCTATCCCTTTTAAAATATCCAGCAGTACCTGAACCTCCTCCAGCCGCATCCGAACTTCCTTTTTTCGCTCTAACGCTTCCCCCGCATCGGCCGCGCCTTTTTCAAGCTCCCATAAAATGGCTTGTTCCCGCCGCTGTTCCCACGCAAGCAGATCGCCCAGCACCGGATGCAGTCCATATAAGGCGCACGCTCCGTACCTGTCCAGCAGGGCGCGTATTCTCTGCGGCTCCGTCAGCCTTTCTAACAGCATGCGGTCAATCGTCTGCCTGTTTTTTTCCCAGGCATCCCCCATCTTTGGCTCCTGCGTCACTGCATGCAGCACCGGATAAAATTTCCCGGCCTCACAGACCAGATCTTCTTTATCAATGTACATCTTATGTTCACGCACATATGCACGCACTTTTGCAAGATCCGACTGCGGTTCCAGAATCAGTTCTTTGAAGCTTCCTGTCAAATGCGATGCTTCTTTTAAAATATGGATCACTGTCTGCCCGCCCATTCCGGCTATTACAGCGCTGTCGGCTTCCCCCTGCGCAAGCTTTTGCATGCCGTCTGACAAGCGTGTCTGAATCACATCCGCAAGCCCTGCCGCCGCAATATGTTCCTGTGCCCGCAGCAACGGGCCTTTTCGGATATCCATCGCAATAACCCGCGGACATCTGCCGCTTTGAATCAAATAAATCGGCAAAAAGCCATGATCCGTCCCAATATCCGCAGTCCGGCTGCCAGGCGTTACAAAGTCCGCGACTGCCTGCAGGCGTTTCGATAATTTCTGCATCGGCTTACTCCAGATAATCTTTCAGCTTGCGGCTTCTGCTCGGATGACGCAGCTTGCGCAGTGCCTTTGCTTCGATCTGGCGGATGCGCTCACGGGTCACGTTAAATTCTTTTCCGACTTCTTCAAGGGTACGCGCTCTGCCGTCCTGCAGTCCGAACCGCAGCGTCAGCACCTTCTGCTCACGTTCTGTCAGTGTGCCGAGCACTTCACCGAGCTGTTCTTTTAATAATGTAAATGCCGCAGCGTCAGCCGGCACCGGCACGTTATCATCCTGAATAAAATCACCAAGATGTGAATCTTCTTCCTCTCCAATTGGCGTCTCTAAAGAAACAGGCTCCTGGGAAATCTTTAAAATCTCCCGCACCCGCTCAACCGGCATATTCATCTGCGCCGCGATTTCTTCCGGCGACGGCTCACGGCCCAGTTCCTGCAGCAGCTGTCTGGATACGCGGATCAGCTTGTTAATCGTCTCTACCATGTGCACAGGAATCCGAATCGTTCTTGCCTGGTCTGCGATCGCTCTTGTAATCGCCTGACGAATCCACCAGGTCGCATAGGTGGAAAATTTGTATCCTTTGCGGTAGTCAAATTTCTCCACCGCCTTGATCAGACCGAGATTGCCTTCCTGTATCAGATCCAAAAAGAGCATGCCGCGCCCTACATAACGTTTCGCAATGCTGACAACAAGACGCAGGTTTGCTTCTGCCAGACGCTTTTTCGCGTCTTCTCCGTGATCCTGCTCTAAAATAAGCCTGTTAATCTCTTCGTTGATTTCACGCTTTTCACTGTCCGTAGTCTCCGGCTTATCTCTGCGTCCTCTTAAAATGATGATCTTTTCATGCGCAACGGCTCCGTTTTCCATTTTCTGTGCCAGATCAATCTCTTCTTCCGCGCTTAATAACGGCACCTTGCCGATTTCCTTGAGATACATGCGCACCGGGTCTTCAATGCTCACGCCGTCCGGCACGGTCAGGTCGATGTTTTCCACTTCCACATCTTCATCTTCGATTAAAATGTCATCATCATCGTCATCTGAGATACGCAGTACGTCCACATTGTGGATTTCCAGATATTCCAGCACGTTTTCCAGCTGTTCCGCGGACAGGCACATACTTTGAAACGCATCACTGATCTCCTGATACTCCAGCATATTCTTTTTCTTTTTCGCGCGTTCCACAAGAGTTCCCAATATCTCCAAAAACTTCTGCTGGTCAAACACTGGTGTTTCCGCACCCTCTCTTTCCGAAGCATGGTCCTTTTTTTTCATTTTCTTTTTGTTTTCTTCCATATTCGCCATTGATTTCATCCTCTCTTGGTCTTACATGCCTGATCTGTTACATCGTTTCCGGCATCTGTGTCAGAAATTCTTTTCCCCGCAGTGCCTCAAGCATTTTTTTCTCCTGAAGCATTTGTGAAAAACGCTCCTGCATACCGTTCGGATCGTGATTTTCTCTCAGTATCTGAAGGTGATGTTCTTTTAATTTTATAATAGTATCCTTTAAAGCCTGACCGCGTTCTGCCCGTGTCTTCACTTCCCGGATCGTTTCATGAAACGCTGATACGATCTGACGCTGTTCTTCCAGGTCTTCAAAATGCCCCGGAATCTGCGCCAGATTTAAATTTCCCGCTTCCAGCTGTGCAAACAGCGCTTCGGCCGCGTGCGCGCATATCTCATCCGGAAAATCCTTTGGTGTAATATATTCACGAATGACCGGGTAAAGCGCTGGTTCCTCACTCAGCCACGTCAGCAGCAGCTTCTGTGATTTTTTTATCCCGTCTTCCTTGTGCATTTCCTTTTTGCGGTTTCCGGATTTTAACGGTTCCGCTTTTTTTACAAGCCCCGTCTGTGTGCCAGCCTGTGCCACCAGCCTGCGCAGATTTTCGAAGCCAATCCGGTATTTTTGCGCAACCGCTTCAATATAATTATCCCGCTCCAGCGTTTCTTCAAATTCCAGCAGCTTTCTGGCTGTTTCGTTATAAAACGCTGTCTTGCTCTGCGGGTCGCTCATATTATAATTGTGCTCTAAAATCCGGATTTCAAACATAAAGCTGTTTTCCGCCTGATCCATACGCTCCTGATAAGCCTCCGCCCCCAGCGCTTTGATAAATTCATCCGGATCTTTATAAGGCTCCATATTGACGACTTTTGCCGTAATTCCGGCTTCTTTCAGCATTGGGATCGCCCGCAGCGCCGCTTTTACACCCGCGCCGTCGCTGTCAAACGTCAGATACACTTCTTTTGCATAACGCTTTAACAGGCTGGCATGCCCGCTCGTAAAAGAGGTTCCAAGCGATGCCACCGCATTGTCAAACCCGGCCTGATGCAGCGCGATCACATCCATATATCCCTCGCACAGCAGCATCTGCGGCCGCCTGGACTGCTTGGCCAGATGCAGTCCATACAGATTTCTGCTCTTGTCAAAAATCTGTGTTTCCGGCGAATTCAAATACTTCGGCTCCCCTTCCCCCATCACTCTGCCGCCAAAGCCAATAATCTTCTGACGCACATTCATAATCGGAAACATCGCCCGGTTCCAGAACTTGTCATGCGCGCCCCGTTTTTCATCTATCGTTACAAGGCCAGAATCCTTTAAAAGCTGATCTCCATATCCTTTCGACTTCAAATACCGATACAAATCGTCGCTGTATTTGTCCGCATATCCCAGTCCGAATTTTTTCATCGTCTGATCTGAAAGCTGCCGTCCGCGGAAATAATCAAGCGCATGCGCGCCATGCGCGCTGCGCAGCAAAAGATAGTAATATTTTCCTGCCTCGCGGTTGACGTCCAACAGCATCGAACGATAGTCCGATTCACGCCTTTCCTGTTCCGTCATTTCCTGCTGCGGCAAAGTGATCCCCGCCCGGTCCGCTAACTGCTGCATCGCCTCCCGAAACGAACAATTCTCATATTCCATCAAAAAGCCAAATACATCTCCGCCGGCGCCGCATCCAAAACAGTGATAAAGCTGTTTGCTTTGTGATACATGAAAAGAACCCGTTTTTTCATTATGGAACGGACATAACCCGACATAACTGCCGCCCTTTTTCTGCAGCCTCACATATCCGGCTATGACGTCTACAATATCATTCGCGGAGCGTACTTCTTCCTTTAATTCTTCTGAATAAAACGGCATCTGGCTGTCTCCTTTATATTTCCATCACTGCAACTGTATATTCCAAGATCTGCATTATGTCTGCCACGGAACCGGAACATAATACTCATTAAATTTTGTAATCGCATATAAATCCGTCATACCCGCAATATAATCGCAGACTGTCCGGTCCAGACGTTCGCCCTGTCTGATCATATCCGTAAACTGCTCCGGCATCTTCTGCGGGTGCTTTCGATAATATTCAAACAGACGCTCCAGCAGCTCCTCTGCTTTTTTCTCCTCACGCTTTGCCTTTGGATTATGATACAGATTTTTGAACATATACTGCCGCAGTCCCCGCATCGCCTCCTCTACCTCCGGCGACATCATAATATCCTCTTTGTCCATACTGTTCGTAACAATATTATGTATTAAAGTATTCAAACGCATACGCACATTTGTTCCGAGAATTTCCCTGTACTGCTTTGGTATATCCTCTTCACACAATATTTTTGCACGTATGGCATCATCCACATCATGATTGATATACGCGATTTTGTCGGAAAGACGCACAATTCTGCCCTCCAGCGTCGCCGGCATGCTGCTCATCTGATGGTTTAAAATGCCATCCCGCACTTCCCAGGTCAGATTCAGCCCCTTTCCATGCTTTTCCAGCGTTTCCACAATACGCACACTCTGTTCGTTATGCCTAAATCCCCCTTCACACAAGCTGTTCAGCATAAATTCTCCGGCATGGCCAAACGGCGTATGCCCAAGGTCATGCCCAAGCGCGATCGCTTCCGCCAGATCTTCATTTAAACGCAGTGCCTTCGCAATGGTACGGGCATTTTGCGACACTTCAAGCGTATGCGACATCCGCGTCCGGTAATGATCCCCTTTTGGCGTCAAAAATACCTGCGTTTTGTTTTTTAATCTCCGAAACGCCCTGCTGTGCAGGATCCGGTCGCGGTCACGCTGATACACCGGCCGGATATCGCAGGGCTCCTCCTCCCGCTGCCTGCCAACAGACGCATCGCTAAAAGCGGCATACGGACTTAAAATTTTATGTTCCCTTTGTTCCATTTCTTCCCGTATCGTCATAAGGATTTTCCTCCTTATTTTAAAAATTCTGTGTTTTTTTCAAAATTCCTTTATTTTTTTCAT
>CAOKJJ010000090.1 GCA_948468465.1 uncultured Eubacterium sp.
GCATTTTATTACAAATTTCTAAGGAAATTATCATTTAAAATAATATACCATTCCCAAACAAATGATGCTATAATATTTCATCGTCAGATTATGAAAAATTTGTAAAGCTGTTTGTCTTGGAAACGCTGTCCACATGGATATATACATCCATGCAGGTAACGCTTTCTACAGGCAAACAAATCGCTTAAAGCCATTATTTTATCCAGTTCAGGAATAACTTCCTCTGCCTCCCATTTCGATATTGTCTGGCGGGAAACAGACATCATTTCAGCTAGCTGTTCCTGCGTAATTTTTTTCTGTTTCCGCAAATGTTGAATGTTTTTTCCTAAATTCATGATCATTTTCCTCCATTTATCTGCTGATGAAATATTTCATTTACCGTTTGAATATAACAGAGTAATCAATGAAAATCTACCATACCAAAAGCAACATTTGAGAAAATAATGTCAATTAACGGTTTGCATCACTATTTTAGTTTACTGATCCCCTGTGAAAGCAGCCACGTTGTGAGTTCGACCCGTATAAGCTTTTCCAAGTCCCTGGGCAGCCTGACATCCGGGGGGGGGGCAGCTCAAGTACCTGTGCGTAAATGTCTGTTTGCAGTTTGCCTAAAAGCTCGTCAAGTGAATGATAGTGCAGATAAAAAGTTTTTCGGTTGATCATTGCCCGATGTGTCAGTTCCTTGATTGTGATCTGTGAATAATCCATTTCCCGGAGCATATCGCAGAATATGCATGGGTGGTACCTTTTATGGCGATTCAGATGTCCATGATGTGTACGTTTCAGGCTGGATTTTTTGTTTAATAGCTACATTTTTTTGAATAATGAAAAATTTATGTTTTCTTTTTTGTCAAAAGCGGGTATAATATTCTCTAACTAGTTTTTATGAATTTTTGAGAATGATTGGAGGTATGCTATGAAAGGGCATTTTGAAAATGAATATGGCAGAGTAGTCATCGGAAGCGAAGTGATTGCGACGTATGCGGGTTCTGTAGCGGTAGAATGTTTCGGCATCGTAGGGATGGCCGCGGTAAATGTAAAAGACGGCATTGTCAGGTTACTGAAAAAAGATTATCTGACACATGGTATAAATGTAGTCATTGAGGAGAACAATGAGATTACGATTAATTTTCATGTCATTATTTCTTATGGCGTCAGTATCAGTACTGTGACGGATAACCTGATCAGTACGGTCAGATATCGTGTAGAAGAATTCACAGGAATGCACATCAAAAAAATCAACATTTTTGTTGAAGGCGTTCGAGTGATTGATTAAGGAGGATTTGAAAGTGAAAATCAATGCAATAAATGCTGCGGTTTTGGCAAAAATGTTTTTAAATGGAGCAAAAAATCTGGAGGCAAAAAAAGAGTGGATTAACGAGCTGAACGTGTTCCCTGTTCCGGACGGAGATACCGGTACGAATATGTCCATGACGATTCTTTCCGCGGCAAAGGAAGTGAGCGCGCTGGAACAGCCGGATATGGCTTCTATCGCAAAGGCGATTTCTTCCGGATCGCTGCGCGGCGCCAGAGGAAATTCAGGGGTTATTTTATCGCAGCTGTTTCGTGGATTTACAAAGGTGATTGGAAAAGAACAGGAGCTGACGGTTCCTGTAGTGTCAGCAGCGTTTCAAAAAGCGGTGGAAACAGCGTACAAGGCAGTTATGAAGCCAAAAGAAGGCACGATCCTTACGGTTGCCAGAGGAGCGGCGGATAAAGCGGCGCAGATGGCGGAAGAGACGGATGACCTCGTTTGCTTTTTGGATGAGGTGATCAAAGAGGCGGAGCGTGTCTTAAAAAAGACGCCGGAGATGCTCCCGGTATTAAAGCAGGCAGGCGTTGTGGATTCCGGAGGACAGGGACTTGTTGTTATTTTACAAGGCGCATTTGACGCGCTGCTTGGCAAAGAGATCGACCTGGCGATTGAAGCAGGGCCGGCGGCGGAAGTAAGAAAGATTACAAAAGAAACAGAAGCGGAGATTAAATTTGGCTATTGTACAGAGTTTATTATTGTGTTAAACCATCCTCTGACAGATCAGGCGGAGCGCAAATACAAAGCATTTTTGGAATCTATTGGTGACTCGATCGTGGTTGTGGCTGATGATGAAATCGTTAAGACCCATGTACATACCAATGATCCGGGATTAGCGATCCAGGAAGCATTGACACATGGTTCTTTAAGCAGGATAAAGATTGACAACATGCGCGAAGAGCATCAGGAACGGCTGATTAAGGATGTGCAAAAGCTTGCGGCACAGCAGGCGGCTGAAAAAACAGCGAAGCCGTGGGAGGAGTCAAAAGAGCAGGAGTATAAAGAGATAGGATTTATCGCGGTATCTGTCGGGCAGGGATTAAGCGAGGTCTTTCAGGGACTTGGAGCCGACTATATTATTGAAGGCGGACAGACGATGAACCCAAGTACAGAGGATATTTTAAATGCCGTTGAAAAGGTACCGGCAGAGCATGTATTTGTACTGCCAAATAATAAAAATATAATTTTGGCAGCAAATCAGGCGGCGGCTTTATCCGAAGAAAAACAGGTGCATGTGATCCCGACCAAGACGATTCCGCAAGGGATTACGGCGTTAATTAACCTGATTCCGGAGCAGACCGCGGAAGAAAATGAGTCACGCATGCTGCAGGAAATTAAAAATGTAAAAACCGGCCAGGTGACTTATGCCGTACGGGATACGGTCATTGACGATAAGGAAATCCGCCAGGACGACTATATGGGAATCGGAGATAAGACAATACTTGCGGTTGGCAGAGAGCTGGAGCAGGTAACGCTTGAGATGGCGGAAAGCATGATTGATGATGATTCTGCGATTGTCAGCATTTATTACGGAGAAGAAGTAGCTGAAAAGGACGCGAATGCGATCGCGCAAAAGATTATGTCGCAGCATGAGGATCTGGAAGTAGAAGTGCAGTATGGCGGGCAGCCGATCTACTATTATCTCGTTTCTGTAGAATAGGCTGGTGGTTTCCATGGAGATTACGACACCAATCAACGGCGTAAAAGGCGTGGGAGCAAAGACAGAACAGCTGTTTCAAAAAACAGGAGTATACACCGTTGGTGATATACTCCTTCGTTTTCCACGGGAATATATAAAATTTCCAGCACCGGTAGAGATTAGCGAAGCGGCTGCGGGAAAAAAGCAGGCGGTCATTTTCCGCGTGGACGCGCCAGTGATCGTGAAGCGGACAAGGTCTATGCAGATCGCTATTTTGAACGGCATGCATGACAACAAAAAAATGGAGTGTCTATGGTTCCGCATGCCTTATGTACGCAACACACTGATCAAAGGGCAGACATTCATTTTATATGGAACGGTACAGGAGAAAAGCGGCCTGCTTTCGATGGAGCAGCCTGTCATCTATACGCCCGTGCAGTACGAAGCGGTTGCGGATTCCCTGCAGCCGGTTTACGGCCTGACAGCAGGGCTTACGAACAATTTGTATAAAAAAACACTGCAAAAGGCATTGGATGAAGGAATTCTGCTGCACGACTATCTGCCGACAGAAACAAAGCAGGCATTTGGCCTGGCGGAATATAACTACGCGGTTTCACAGATTCATTTTCCAAAAGATTTTGAGACATTGGCACAGGCACGCAGGCGGCTTGTGTTTGATGAGTTTTTTTTATTTCTATTATATATGCAGCTGCAAAAAGAACAGGGGCAGAAACTGGAAAACAGATTTCAGTTCCGGGAAGACGACCTTATAACGCCGCTGCTTGCAAAGCTTCCTTACCAGCTGACCAACGCCCAATTGCGTGTTCTTGATGAGATTCAAAGAGACATGCACGGGCCGTATATCATGCAGAGGCTTATTCAGGGAGACGTCGGTTCCGGGAAGACAATTGTCGCGTTTTTCGCCATGTATCTGGCATCCGCAAACGGTTACCAGTCAGCGATTATGGCGCCGACCGAGGTGCTGGCCTCCCAGCATTATGAGACATTTGAACAGTACATAGAATTGTTTGGCATAAAAACGCATCTCGTTCTTTTAACCGGTGCCATGACAGCAAAGCAGAAGCGCCGGGCATATGAGAGGATGCAGCTGTTTCCGGATGCGATGATTATCGGGACGCATGCACTGTTTCAGGAAAAAGCAGTCTATGACAATCTGGCGCTTGTAATTACAGACGAACAGCATCGTTTCGGCGTCCGGCAGCGGGAGACATTTTCCTTAAAAGGAGAATGTCCGCACATTCTTGTGATGAGCGCAACGCCAATTCCACGTACGCTGGCGATTATCTTATATGGCGACCTGGACATATCTGTGATAGACGAAGTTCCGGCCAGGCGGCTTCCGATCAAAAACTGCGTTGTCGGCAGCGGCTGGCGTCCGAATGCATACGAGTTTATACGAAAAGAAATAGAAGCCGGACATCAGGCATACGTTATCTGCCCGCTTGTGGAAGCCAGCGAACACGCGGAAGGAGAAAATGTCATTGATTACAGTGAAAAACTTTCAAAGGCGCTGCCAGAAGGGATTGAGGTTGCTTTTTTACATGGAAAAATGAGGGCGGATATGAAAAATAAAGTAATGGAGGCATTTGCGGCAAATGAAATACAGGTGCTTGTATCGACCACAGTTGTAGAAGTCGGCGTTAATGTTCCAAACGCAACCGTTATGATGATCGAAGACGCGCAAAGGTTCGGCCTGGCTCAGCTCCACCAGCTGCGCGGACGCGTAGGGCGTGGAGAGGCACAGTCTTACTGCATTATGATCAATACATCAGACGCGAAAGGCTCCGGAAAAAGATTAGACGTGCTCAACCGGACAAACGACGGCTTTCAAATCGCCAGCGAGGATCTAAAACTGCGCGGACCCGGAGACTTTTTCGGCATCCGCCAAAGCGGGGATATGGAGTTTCAGCTGGCGGATATTTATCAGGATGCTACAGTGCTTACGCAGGCCTCAGAAGAAGTAAAAAGAATCCTGGCATGCGACAGAACGCTTGCTTTTCCGGAACATGAGGGGCTGCGCAGGAAAGCAGAAGAATATTTTGAAAGGCAGATGGAGAGGCTGAACTTGTAAAGCGTTGTATGTATGAAACCAGACAAGGATAAAATACAAAAATTATATTTAAGGCAACGATACAAATCAGAGCTGTATTGTGAAAAAGATGTTGACGGAAGCGCTGATAAGTGCTAACATGTTTTATAGAAAAAGGTGTTACCGTGAAGCAACGGTTCGCCTTAGTTAATGGATACTCAAAAAAGCAACCTAACTTTGGTCGGGGCGGTTGCTTTTTTGATGTTTTTTATTTCTTCCGTTCTGCCGGATACTGACTATCGTGACGATGATGCTGATGACCGTCGCTACAGTACCGGCAAGATCCAAAATCATTCCGAACACCAATAGTACTTACCTTTCGCTTTATTTTCCATATGTATCCCCTCCTCCGGTACTGGAAGCTCTCAAAATGTACTCATTTTGGCAAAAGGCGAACCGCTACCCGTTTTGGTAACACCTATAACTATTCTATCATAGTGACAGCGTTTTGCAAGATGCGACAGCACAAAGATATACATCCGGTGTGAATCCTGATGAAAGAAAAAAGGACTGCTGCATTGAGAAACATCTCACCACATCAGTCCTTTTTTCATTTGATCACAGCAAACGAATGCAATACATTACAGGTCAAACAATAGCTGCTGTGACATGTTCAGGCATATTCCGAATCTTATGATTCTTCCCCTGCCATTTGTTTCTCCTGGGCTTCAATCATCTTTTTCACCATATAACCACCAACGGAACCGTTCTGGCGGGAAGTCAGGTCACCGTTATAACCTTTTTTTAAAGGCACGCCGAGTTCGTCTGCGACCTCATATTTAAAACGGTTTAAAGCTTCCTTTGCTTCTGGTACTGCGTTCTGATTAGAATGATTACTCATAGTTAATTGCCTCCTTTATCGTGAGTGTTTGTTGTAAACAGGTTTTGTTTACAAGACTATTATGTCCGGATCTTAATATCTTACACTGGTGATTGTTGTGAATGCAGGAAGATTTTGGGTATTCAAAAGAAACAATATCTAAAATGTTGTTTTTTTATGTGTTTCTGTAATTTTAATGAAAATGACTTGCGGTATCCGCATATATAAGTTACAATGCCGTAGAAGGGAGTGATCGTTTTGGCTTTTGATGGAATTGTAATTGCAAACTTAGTAACAGAATTAAATCATACGGCGCGCAATGCGCGTATATATAAAATCGCACAGCCGGAAAAAGATGCGCTGCTTTTGACACTAAAAGGTGCCTGCGGACAAAAACGATTGTTTTTATCTGCAAGCGCATCACTGCCGCTTATTTATCTGACGGATACAAACAAACCGAGTCCACTGACGGCCCCCAATTTCTGCATGCTGCTGCGCAAGCACATTGCAAACGGGAGGATTGTCAGAATCTGGCAGCCGGATATGGAACGCATTATTCATTTTGAAATTGAACATCTGGATGATCTTGGCGATGTACGCAAAAAGACGCTTACGATTGAGCTGATGGGCAAGCACAGCAATCTTATCTTTACAGACGAAGAGAATAAAATCATTGACAGTATTAAGCACGTATCCGCGCAAGTCAGTTCTGTACGCGAAGTGCTGCCAGGCCGGGAGTATTTTATTCCGACACAGGGGAAAAATAATCCGCTGCTGGCAGATGAAACGCAGTTTTTGACGCAGGTGATGAGCAAGCCGCTTTCGGCGGCAAAAGCTATTTATACTTCTTACACCGGAATTAGCCCGTGTATCGCCAATGAGCTCTGTTATCGGGCTGGAATGGATGCCGACGCGCCGACCGCAAGCTTGCGGGATGATGAAAAAATGCATCTTTGCCACCAGTTTCTTTGCATGATGCAGGACATAAAAAATGAAAAGTTCTGTCCGAATATTGTTATGGAAAACAAACGGCCATTTGAGTTTTCATCCGTATTACTCACACAATACAATCATCTGGAAACAGAACAGTCTGAATCTGTTTCTGCAGTACTGGAGCGTTTTTATGCAGAACGGGATACGTATACAAGAATCCGGCAAAAATCGGTAGATCTCCGCAAGATTGTAGCTACCGCGTTAGAACGCAGCCATAAAAAATACCAACTTCAGTTAAAACAGTTAAAGGATACGGAAAAACGGGATAAATACAAGGTATACGGAGAACTGATTCACACATATGGATATGGCCTGGAAGAAGGCGCAAAGTCGCTGGAAGCGCTGAATTATTACACAAATGAAACGATAAAAATACCACTGGACCCGCAGCTTACGCCAATGGAAAATTCAAAAAAGTATTTTGAAAAATACAATAAATTAAAACGGACGTACGAAGCTTTATCGGAGCTGACCGTAGAGACAAAGGCTGAAATCGAACATTTGGAATCGATTGCAACGTCACTGGATATTGCGCTGGGCGAAGACGACCTGGTCCAGATTAAACAGGAATTAACCGAATATGGATATATCCGGCGCAAAGGCCACGAAAAAAAGCAGAAAATAAAAAGCAGGCCGTTTCATTACCGCTCTTCAGACGGATTTGATATTTATATAGGAAAAAATAACTATCAAAATGAAGAACTTACATTTAAATTTGCAAACGGAGGGGACTGGTGGTTTCACGCAAAAAAAATGCCGGGCTCGCATGTAATCGTAAAAACAAACGGACAAGAGCTGCCGGACCGCACGTTTGAAGAGGCAGCTATGCTGGCAGGATATTATTCCCAGGGAAGAGATGCTGAAAAACTGGAAATTGACTATTTACAGCGGAAAAATGTGAAAAAGCCAAATGGTTCGGCACCGGGATTCGTTGTATATTATACGAATTATTCGATGACGATTCATCCGGATATTACAGGGATTGAGCTGCTTGCGGATTAGAGGGCTTAAGATTTTAAAAAATTTCAAAAATTTCCAAGAAAAAATTGACTAATAACATTGTAATGTCTATAATAAGTATATCTATGCAAAAAGACCTATGCAAAGAGACCTATGCAAAAAGGCCTATGCAGGAAGAACAACTCAGAATCGGCAGCCCCGATTGGAGGGAACAGAGATTATGATAAAGAGCATGACTGGGTTTGGCAGATATGAGGCTGTCAAAGACAAGATGAAAATTGCAGTGGAGATGAGGGCGGTCAATCATAGATATTTGGATATCAGCATCCGGATACCGAAAAAACTCAGTAATTTTGAAAGTGCCATCCGTACGATTTTGAAAGAATACATTCAAAGAGGCAAAGTAGATGTATTTGTCTCTTATGAGGATTTTTCAGAAACAGAATGTGCGCTGCGTTATAATGAACAGCTTGCCGGAGAATATCTTAAGCACTTGCGGCATATGGCGGAGACATTCCAGGTCAGAGATGATATTACCGTCAGTACGCTGGCCAGGTTTCCGGATGTTTTTACCATGCAGGAGCTGGATGCGGATGAGACAGAATTAAAAGAGGTTCTGGAAGAAGCTGTACGAGGCGCTGCGGTATTATTTGTGGATTCGAGGACAAAAGAAGGCGAAAACCTGAAACAGGATTTGGCAGGAAAATTGGATGAAATGCTAAAAGACGTTCATTTCATCGAAGAACATTCGCCGCAGATTATTGAGCAGTATCATGAAAAACTGAAAGCAAAGGTAAAAGAGCTGCTGGGTGATAAGCAGCTGGATGAGAGCCGTATCGCGGCCGAAGTTACGATTTATGCGGATAAAGTCTGCGTAGATGAAGAAATCGTCCGTTTGCGCAGCCATATAGAAGCAGTGAAAAAAGAACTGCTGACTGGCGGCAGTATAGGGAGAAAACTGGATTTTATTGCACAGGAGATGAATCGTGAGGCAAATACCATATTGTCAAAAACGAGCGATCTTGCAGTATCGGATACCGGAATCGAGTTAAAGACATCTATAGAAAAAGTCAGGGAACAGATCCAAAATATAGAATAATAAATGTGGTAAAGGGGATCTGAGATGGCAAAGTTAATGAATATTGGATTTGGGAATGTCATAAACACGGACAAAATTTTATGTATTATTACCCCGGATTCTGCACCGGCAAAGCGTCAGATTCAGCGGGCAAAAGAAGAAAACAGGCTGATTGATGCTACGCAGGGCCGTCGTACAAGAGCGGTTATTTTTACGGTGAATCAAATGCTTGTGATTTCCGCTCTTTTGCCGGACACACTTGCCGGACGCTTTGGAAGTGAAGAGCGTACGCCGGAATAAAAAGAAAGCAGACGATACAGGCCGGGGTGACCAGACTGCGGCGGATTGGAAAGGAGAGCAAGTTATGATACATCCATCTTATGTGGAATTGATGCAGGTCGTAAACAGTGATCAGACGGAAATTGGGGAAGAACCGGTCATCAACAGCCGGTATTCCATTGTTATTGCAACAGCAAAACGGGCAAGACAGATTATAGGCGGAGATGAACCGATGATTACAAAATCCGCAGGCAGAAAGCCATTATCTGTCGCGGTACAAGAACTGTATGAAGGAAAAGTTAAGATTGTCGGAGAAGATGATATGGCGGACAGTGTGAAAGAAAGCAGGGAGCTTGCAGAGAACAAGGAAAGCAGTGAGCTGAATCAAATGCCGGAAAATTCAGAACTGGTGCCGGAACAGGCTGAGATTTAACAGGCGATTCAGACAGGCTGAATCAGCACTGGAGCGTGTTTGTAAATACTCTGAAATCTGGACGACTGTGATGTCTAAGCAGAGGGTTGTGCTTGCCGCACAACCTTTTTTACAAGGAGAATTATTTTTATGGAAGCAACAGATATAGAAGCAGCAGATTTGGGCAGTGTATTTTTTGTTTCGCTTGGATGCGATAAAAATCTGGTGGATTCTGAGTTTATGCTTGGAATGCTGCAGGAGCATGGATGGGTGATTACAAATGATGAGATGCAGGCGGACGTTATCGTTGTGAATACATGCTGCTTTATTAACGATGCGAAGGAAGAAAGCGTAAATACGATTCTGGAAATGGCGGATTATAAAAAAACGGGCAAATGCAAAGCATTGCTTGTAACCGGATGTCTGGCTCAGCGGTATACACAGGAAATCCGGCAGGAAATTCCGGAAGTAGATGCGGTTTTAGGCATTCATTCCTATGATGAGCTGATACATGCTCTAAAAGAAGTGACGGATGGCAAGACATATGAGAGCTTTCGTACATTTGAAGAAAGGCTGCAAAAAAATGCTGCCGGCGGCAGCCAGACATGCCGTAAACGAAGCATTACAACGGGCGGTCACTATGCGTATCTGAAAATAGCGGAAGGATGCGATAAACATTGTACGTACTGTATTATTCCGTCTGTACGGGGCAGTTACCGCAGCGTTCCGATCGAAGAATTGCTGGACCAGGCCGTACAGCTGGCGCAGGCAGGTGTAAAAGAGCTTATTTTAGTGGCGCAGGAGACTACCCTTTACGGAACGGATTTATATGGAGAAAAATCACTGCCTAAACTTTTGGACGAGTTAAATAAAATAGACGGACTGCGCTGGATTCGTATTTTATACTGTTATCCGGAAGAGATAGATGACGATTTGATTCATGCGATAAAACGCAATCATAAGGTGTGCCATTATCTGGATATGCCGATTCAGCATGCGAACAATGAGATTTTGCACCGTATGGGGCGGCGGACAAGCAAACAGGATATTCAAAATATAGTGGCAAAGCTGCGCATGGAAATTCCGGATATTTGCCTGCGTACTACGATTATCTGCGGATTTCCGGGAGAAACGCAGGCACAGCATGAAGAATTGATGGAGTTTATCAATGAAATGGAGTTTGACCGTCTGGGAGCATTCACATATTCGCCGGAAGAGGGGACAGCGGCGGAAAAATTCCCGGAACAGGTATTCGAAGAAGTAAAACTGGACTGGCAGGAAGAAGTCATGGAACTGGAACAGGAAATTATTTTTGACAAGACTGCCGATATGAAAGATCAAATCATCTGGGCATTTGTGGAAGGAAAGCTTTCGGATGAAAATATTTATGCGGCCAGAACGTATCGCGATGCACCGGATATTGACGGTTATGTATTTATAACAAATGCGGACAGGGAATTCATGACGGGGGATTTTGTAAAAGTGCGTGTGACCGGAGCGTTGGATTATGATCTTACGGCAGAATGCCTGCCATAAGAAATCCGGGCCGTTGTGTTTGAAAGGAGAGGGGGAAACTATATGAACCTGCCAAATAAATTAACATTGATGCGTGTACTGCTCATACCTTTTTTTGTGTTTTTCCTGCTTGCGCCGGCTTTTGCAGAAAATGGAAAATATATTGCGACGGTGATTTTTATCATTGCAAGTCTGACAGATTTGCTGGATGGCAAAATCGCACGAAAATACAATTTAGTGACAAATTTCGGCAAATTTATGGACCCGCTTGCAGATAAACTGTTAGTATGTTCCGCGCTGATCTGCCTGGTAGATTTGAAAAGACTTGCATCCTGGATCGCCATTGTCATCATTGCAAGGGAATTTATTATCAGCGGATTTCGGCTGATTGCGGCGGAACATCAGGTTGTGATTGCGGCAAGCTATTGGGGAAAATTTAAAACAACATTTCAAATGCTGATGATTATCGTGCTGATTTTGGATTTTGAAAATGGTGTTTTTCAAGCACTCGGAGTTTTGCTGACCTATGTTTCTCTGGCGCTTACCGTAATTTCTCTGGCCGATTATCTTTATAAAAATATAGATGTAGTAAAGGAGCAAAGCTAAGCAGAAAATTAAAATAAAATATAATAAGAAAAGTGGATGAAAGGGGAATTATGAACAAAACGTATGAAAAAGAGCATTCACTGGAAGAACGCGTTGCGGCTTTATTAAAGCAGCGCGGATACACGGTTACTACGACAGAATCCTGTACCGGAGGGCTGCTTGCGGGAAGATTGCTGAACGCGGCAGGAGTCTCAGAGGTGTATCAGGAAGGGTACATTACGTATTCGAATGAAGCAAAGGAAAAATTGCTGGAAGTTTCTCCAAAAACATTAGAGACGTATGGCGCAGTCAGCGAACAGACCGCACTGGAAATGGCACAGGGGGCAGCCAGACAGGCGGGAGCACAGGCGGCGCTTGCAACAACCGGAATCGCCGGGCCGGATGGAGGGACAGAGGAAAAACCGGTAGGACTTGTCTATATTGGCTGCTATGTAAATGGAGTTACCATCGTAGAAGAACATATATTTGCCGGAGAACGCGCGCAAGTACGGAATCTGGCAGTAGAAGCGGCGCTGGATCTGCTGGAGCGGACGCTGCTTGGCGTATGCTGAATACTATAAAATAAAAGCAGGAGTTAATTATGAGAATTATTGCTGGAACAGCCAGAAGTCTGCCTCTTAAATCACTGGAAGGAAGAAACACGCGGCCGACCATGGACCGTATTAAAGAAACGTTATTTAATATCCTCCAGTCAGATATTGCGGAAAGCAGTTTTTTAGATCTGTTTGCAGGCAGCGGACAGATTGGCCTGGAAGCGCTGAGCAGGGGCGCCAGACGCGCGGTATTTGTAGAAAATAACAAAAAAGCCTGCGCATGTATTACAGATAATATACAGTTTACGCGCATGGAGGAGCGTTCCAGGCTGCTTGCGATGGATGTGCTAAGCGCGCTGCATTTTTTGGAAAGGGAAGGGCGGGAACGCTTTGATTATATATTTATGGATCCGCCATACCGCAGCGGCATGGAACAGGAGGTTCTTACTCATTTGGCGTCTTCGGCCCTTTTGAAAGAGGATTCGGTTGTGATTATTGAGGCTGCTTTGGATACGGACGTTTCGTATATGCAGCAGCTGGGGTTTGAGGTCGTAAGAGAAAAAACATACAAAACGAATAAACACATATTTGTGTCAAAAAAGGTCTGATATGAAAAGAGGTCTGATATGAAAAGAGCGATTTATCCAGGCAGTTTTGATCCTGTTACAAAGGGGCACCTTGATGTTATCGCGCGTTCTGCAAAGCTGGTGGACGAGCTGGTTGTGGGTGTGTTAAACAACAGTGCAAAAAATGCATTGTTTTCCGCCGAGGAACGTGTTAATATGTTAAAAGAACTGATTTTAGAATTTCCGAATGTAACGGTAGACGCATTTGACGGGCTTTTAGTAGATTATGCAAAACAAATAGATGCTACGATTATAGTTCGGGGGCTGCGGGCAGTAACAGATTTTGAATATGAGCTGCAGATAGCGCAGACCAATCATGAAATATATGCAGATCTGGAAACCATTTTCCTGACGACCCGTCTGGAGTATGCTTATTTGAGCTCTACGATTGTAAAAGAAGTCGCTTCCTACGGGGGAGATATTTCGCGTTTTCTGCCGCCGCAGATCATTGCACGCGTATATGAGAAATATGGGATAAAAGATTTCGGGAAATAAAATGAAGGAGTATTGCTTATGAGCAGTAAAATAGACCAGATTATAGAAGAAATAGAAGATTATATTGAAAGCTGTAAATTCCAGCCGCTTTCCAGCACAAGAATTCTTGTTAACAAAGAAGAGATGATGGAGCTGATTGCGGAGCTGCGCCAGCGGACACCGGAAGAAGTCAAGCGCTATCAAAAGATGATCAGCAATAAAGAGGCTATTTTAGCAGATGCCCATGCAAAAGCAGATACGATCATTTCACAGGCACAGTTTCAAAAAAATGAGTTAGTCAAAGAACATGAGATTATGCAGCAGGCTTATGCACAGGCCAACGAAGTTGTTTCGATTGCGCAGCGCCAGGCGCAGGAAATTATGGACCAGGCGACAAACGATGCCAATGAAATCCGGCTCGGAGCGATTGGTTATGCGGACTCTTTGCTGAATTCTATTGAGGAGCTATTGAACGGCTCGCAGAGTATTTTTAAGACGAACTTTGCGCAGCTGAGCGCAAATATGGAGCGCATGATCGAAATAGTTGCTGCAAACCGGGCAGAACTGGCGCCTTCACAGGTTTTTCAGGAATCCGAACCGGTACAGCAGCAGATGGAGGAGGTTCCTGAAGCCGCTGAAAATATGGAAGGGCTGCAGGAACCAGAGCCGCAATAAATGGTTACGCGGAGCGAAAATCAATGGAGCGAAAATCATAAGAAAAAGGCTGCGAGCGCAGAGCTTATGAGCGTCTGCACAAGGCGGAAAAAGAAATAAAAGCGCATGGAGATGCCGGTGCCTTTTACCATGGAAGCGGTTTGCGCAAATCCGCTGAGTCCCCCAAAAGCAGTGATTCCGATCAGCAGCGGATATTTTATAGACATGGAAAGCGCCTGGCTTTGGGATATTACATGGATTCCATTGGTAATCTCCGTAATGCCGGTCAGACCAATAAAAGCAAGCTCATGATTTCCGGCCAAACGCATGCACATTTGTGACAAGAGGGAGAATAACATAATATATCCGCCCAGCTTCAGCAGTGTTTCAAACCCATTCATGATTCCGGCATCAATGATTTGAAAATTCAAATTGGATTCTGATGCCGTATTTTTTTTGAGCGGCAGCGGTTTGGACATACATAGCAGACCTAGCCCGCAAAGCAGCGGAGGCAGATACAGGACTGCATAGGTCAGCAGTGTTTTCGTATGGTCATAAATGCCCAGCGATGAAATTAACAGGTAGCTGCTGACAAATACCGGACTGATATTGTTGCACATCGCGCATAAAATATTAGCTTCTGCGACCGTAAGTTTTCCTTCCCGCAGCAGGTCGGCCGTAGTTTTGCTGCCCATGGGGAATCCGAATAAAAATCCGGATATAATCGGATAAGCAGCCTGCGGATGATGAAAAAACAGGCGGTTTAACACAGGGCTGGCAGCACGGATGATATCATCCAAATAGCCGGACTGAATCAGTATGTTGGAAAAAATCGTAAACGGCAGCAAAGCCGGCAGTATATTTTCATACCACAGAATCAGGCCGTTTGCAGCTGCTTTGACGCAGTCGGACGGATAAATTAATATGAATAGTATGAACAGCATGATAATAAATATAGATAACCTTTTTTTCATGACAGCACGTATTTTTTTTATTAGTATACGCGCCTGTGGGAGGAAACATGAATCAAAAACGTATCTTTTGGATTATTTTGCTGTTTCTTATTGTGAGCCTGGATGTGTCACTTGTTCGGAATCTGGAGCAGAATCACAGTGGAAAAAGATGGGAATCACAGCTGGCAAACGAAGAGGAAGCGCTTGCGACGATTCGGGCATTTGAACTGCCGCACGATGTTTATAAACAATTATCGAAAAAAATAAATTCAGATTTTAGTATAAAGAATCGTAAGGAACTGAGTGAAAATATCCTCGCTTATTTATTCCGCCAATCTCTGGAACCATCCGATTTGAAACAATGGCGCGCTCAGGAACAGCAGGAAGAACCGGAATTATATGCTGATTATACAAAAATAGTGGAAAATCTGCTTGCGGACGCGGTTTTTTTCCCTGTACCGGAAGCGACAGATAACAAAGCAGCTTTTGTTTCTTATGAAAACAGCTGGCAGTCACAACGTACCTATGGCGGTGAGCGGGGGCATGAAGGCTGTGACCTTATGGCGTCTGTCCAGCAAAGAGGATATTACCCGATCATCAGCGTGAGTGACGGAACGGTTGAAAAAATGGGATGGCTGCCGCAGGGCGGTTACCGGATTGGAATCCGCAGCAGACATGGTGTGTATTATTATTACGCGCATCTGGCGGAATATGAAGAGGGAATTACAGAAGGAACAAAGGTTATCGCAGGGCAGCTGCTTGGATATATGGGAGATACCGGATACAGCGAAGTGGAAGGCACAACAGGAAATTTCCCGGTACATCTGCACTTTGGGATGTATCTGGATCTGGACGGACAGGGCGAAGTGAGCTTCAATCCTTATTATCTGTTAGGGATGCTGGAGAACAGGAAGCTGAAATATGTGTATTCAGAGTGAAAATAGAAAGTAACAGTTCAGAGCAGTTATGGCAGGTCGGTGCATTTGCTGCGCAGACCGTATAAAAATGCAGTGGCTGTTAAATATAAAAAGGAGTTATTTTATGGCAGGATTTTTACCAGTCTGCAGAGCAGATATGGATGCAGAAGGAATCGGGCAGTTGGATTTTGTTTATGTGACCGGCGATGCGTACGTGGACCACCCGTCCTTTGGCCACGCGGTTATCAGCCGGGTTTTGCAGGCACATGGCTATCAGGTAGGCATCATTGCGCAGCCGGACTGGAAAGATCCGGACAGCATTTCGGTCCTTGGTCAGCCAAGGCTTGGATTTTTAGTGACCGCGGGAAATATGGATTCTATGGTCAATCATTACAGCGTATCAAAGAAAAGGCGCAGTACGGACGCTTATACGCCGGGAGGTGTTATGGGAAAACGGCCGGATTATGCGACAATCGTATACTGTAAGCTGATACGCAGCGTATACAAACAAACGCCCATTATCATCGGCGGGATTGAGGCGTCGTTACGAAGGCTTGGGCATTATGATTACTGGTCAGATAAGGTAAAACGCTCCCTGCTGTTAGATTCCGGCGCCGATTTGCTGAGCTATGGAATGGGGGAGCGAAGCATTGTAGAAATCGCAGATGCACTTGCCGCGGGCATTGACGTTTCGGATATTACCTTTATAAAAGGGACGGTATTTCGAACAAGAGATCATGCACTTGCCAGTGAAGACGCGCTGCAGCTGCCGTCTTTTGACCAGATACGCCTGAATAAGACAGCATATGCAAAGAGCTTTTTTATCCAGTACTGTAATACAGATCCTTTTAGCGGCAGACGATTGTATGAGACTTATAAAGGCGGCTTATATGTCGTGCAAAATCCTCCCGCAAAGCCGCTGAGCCAGATGGAAATGGATGATGTATATGAGCTGCCGTATATGCGCACGTATCATCCGTCTTATGAAGCAGCCGGCGGCGTTCCGGCCATACAGGAGGTCCGTTTCAGCCTGACGAGCAGCCGCGGATGCTTTGGCGGCTGCAGTTTTTGTGCGCTGACATTCCATCAGGGCAGGATTATTCAGAGCAGAAGCCATGCTTCTATTTTAAGAGAAGCAGAAAAACTGATCAGGGAACCTGATTTTAAAGGATATATCCATGATGTGGGCGGGCCGACTGCCAATTTCAGACATCCGGCCTGTGATAAACAGCTGACGAAAGGCGCATGTACGAACAGACAATGCCTGTTTCCGTCGCCATGCCCCAATCTTTTTATTGACCATGGGGATTACATGGAGCTTTTACAAAAACTGCGCGTTTTAAAGGGCGTGAAAAAAGTGTTTATCCGCTCCGGCATACGGTTTGATTACCTCATATATGACAAAGACCGGCGGTTTTTGCGGGAACTGTGCGAGCATCATGTCAGCGGACAGCTGAAAATTGCGCCAGAGCATATTTCGAATACAGTGCTTAAGAAAATGGGAAAACCATCCGTAGAAGTATACGAAAAATTTGTACAGGCTTACGAACAAATGAATCAAAAAATCGGCAAAAAACAGTATCTTGTTCCCTATCTGATGTCCTCGCATCCAGGGTCAGGACTAAAAGAAGCGATCGAATTAGCGGAATTTTTGAAAAAGAAAGGATATACACCACAGCAGGTGCAGGACTTTTATCCGACTCCTTCTACGATTTCCACCTGCATGTATTATACAGGGCTGGATCCACGGACGATGGAACCGGTTGCCGTCGCCGTGAATCCGCATGAAAAGGCGATGCAGCGTGCACTGATTCAATACCGCAATCCGAAAAATTATGATCTGGTCAAAGAAGCTCTCCAAAAAGCCGGCCGTACAGATCTGATCGGAGATGGAAAAAAATGCCTGATCGGCACGCACAACTATGCCAGATTAAGGGCAGAACGAAAAAATGACAGGAAAAAAACACAAAACCAAAACGGGAACAGGCAAAAACTGAAAACTTCATCGAAAGCAGGAAAAAGGCATGCAAAGACTGGAAATAGGCACAAATGAAGCCGGGCAGCGGCTGGATAAATATCTGAAAAAACTGCTGCCGCAGGCAGAAAGCAGCTTTATTTATAAAATGCTCAGAAAAAAGAATATCGTGCTAAACGGCAAAAAAGCAGAAGGCTGCGTGCATCTTACCGAAAATGATACCGTAACGCTCTACTTGGCTGACGAAACATTCAAGAAATTTAGTTCAAATAAAACTTTTAAAGAAATACCTGAAAATACATTGCTTAAAATGCCGCAAATTCAGGTGCTTTTTGAAAACGCAGATATCCTGATCGCAAACAAACCAGCAGGCATGCTTTCCCAAAAAGCCGCCGCCTCGGACATTTCCATGAACGAATGGCTTATAAAATATCTGCTTGATACCGGGGCCGTAACCAGGCAAATGCTCAAAACCTTTCGCCCATCTTTCTGCAACCGCTTAGACCGCAATACCTCCGGAATCCTGATCGCAGGAAAGACGCTGCACGGATTACAAATGATGTCCGCCCAGCTAAAAGAACGCTCACTGCAGAAATACTACCGCTGTATTGTAGCCGGGACACTAACAGATAAAAAACATCTGAAAGGCTTTTTATACAAAGATAAAAGAAAAAATAAAGTCGAAATTTATCAATCCAGCAAAACCGGGCCGAAAACGGATTCCAATGAGAACGGACAATATATTGAAACAGAATATAAGCCGCTTTTACACGGAGAAGGCTGCACAATGCTGGAGGTACATCTGATTACGGGACGAACACACCAGATCCGCGCACACCTCGCATCTGTCGGGCATCCGATTATCGGAGATCCTAAATACGGAAATCCCGAATGGAATCAAAAGTATCAGAAAAAAACAGGATTCAACCATCAGCTGCTGCACGCCTATCGGATCATCCTGGAACAAGGACAGGAGGTTGTGGCGCCGCTGCCGGCATATTTTTCCTGTATTCAGATGGAACACGAATGTCATCTGCCTGACCCGGATGAATCAGAAATGCAACATTTTTGACATTGTGGTGCGATTTTTTTATTGGCTGTCCGGACGCTGGATGAGGGGCGGGGCCTGGATTTCGGCTCCTATTCCAGAATGTT
>CAOKJJ010000091.1 GCA_948468465.1 uncultured Eubacterium sp.
GGCTGTAAGCCAGGGGCGGACTACGCGACGCGACCGGACGCAGCCACAGAGTTTATGCAGAATGTCTAGAGATTCTTAGCATTCTGGAGTAGGAGCCGCAAGCCAGGCCAGTTCCCCCTCACCCGGCGTCCGGGAATCCAATCACGCACAAAAATGTCAAAAAGGTTTCTTTTCTGGTTCACCCAGGTTAGGAGTAATTATGTCAAAAACGTTATACATAGCGGAAAAGCCGTCAGTAGCGCAGGAATTTGCCAGGGCTTTGAAAACAGATATGAAAAGATATGATGGTTACCAGGAAGGCGCGGATGCGGTTGTGACCTGGTGTGTAGGTCATCTTGTTACGATGAGCTACCCTGAGGCATACGATCCGAAATATAAAAAATGGAGCCTGTCCACACTGCCGTTTCTTCCGCAGGAGTTTAAGTATGAGGTGATTCCAAGTGCGGCGAAGCAGTTCCGCATTGTTGCTTCTTTGCTCAACCGGAAGGATATTTCGCTTATTTATGTGTGCACGGACTCAGGGAGAGAAGGAGAATATATTTACCGGCTTGTCGAACAGCTTGCCGGGGTCAAAGGCAAACAGCGCAGGCGGGTATGGATTGATTCCCAGACTGAAGAGGAAATTTTGCGCGGCATTAAAGAAGCAAAAGATTTATCAGAATATGATAATTTAGCGTCCAGTGCGTATTTACGTGCAAAGGAAGACTATTTGATGGGGATTAATTTTTCCAGGCTGCTTTCTTTAAAATACGGGGATGCGGTGGCGGCTTATCTGCATGAAAAATATGTCGTGATATCCGTGGGCCGTGTCATGACCTGTGTGCTTGGCATGGTTGTTAGAAGGGAACGTGAAATACGTACGTTTGTGAAGACTCCGTTTTACCGGGTGCTGTCGCAGATTGATATTCAGGGCTATAAATTAGAATGTGAGTGGAAGGCAGTCGAGGGCTCTGCGTATTTTCAGTCACCTAAACTGTATAAGGAAAATGGTTTTAAGGAGAAAGACGACGCGCAGCATTTGATTGCGCAGCTGTCAGAACATCCGCCGGTTCAGGCGACCGTGTTTTCCATGGAAAAGAAAAAAGAGACAAAAAACGCGCCGCTTTTGTATAACCTGGCAGAACTGCAAAATACATGTTCTAAATTTTTTAAGATCAGCCCGGATCAGACGCTCGGCATTGTGCAGGAGCTTTATGAAAAGAAGCTGGTTACATATCCGCGTACGGATGCCCGCGTGCTTTCTACCGCGGCGGCAAAGGAAATTCGAAAAAATATCAGCGGTCTGTGTAAGGTTCCGGGCGTGCAGATGTTTGCGGAAACGATACTGAACAATAAAAGCTATGAAAATATAGGAAAGACACGTTATACCAATGATAAGCAGATTACGGACCATTATGCGATTATTCCGACAGGGCAGGGTCTTGGGGCGCTTAAGTCATTGCATGCAAATGCCGCAAAGGTGTATGAGACAATCGTGCGCAGGTTTCTTGCCATTTTTTATCCGCCGGCAGTTTATTTAAAATACAGCATAGTATTTCAGATAAAAGAAGAAAAATTTTTTGCGGGCTTTAAAGTGCTCAAAGATCAGGGTTACCTGCCGGTTATGGAATATTCTTTTTTTAAAAAGAAAGAAGAGGGAAGCACAGGGACAAAAGAGCATAAAAATGAAAAAAAAGATGCGGAAAACGAAGACGAGGCGGAATGGGATGCCGGATTATTGGAAGCGGTTGCTTCATTGAAAAAAGGCATGGTCTTTCCTGTAGATCAATTTCGGATCCGGGAAGGGGAAACTTCGCCGCCAAAACGGTATAATTCGGGTTCGATGATACTGGCGATGGAAAATGCGGGCCAGCTGATTGAAGATGAGGAGCTGCGGGCTACGATCAAAGGAAGCGGTATCGGCACAAGCGCAACGAGGGCGGAAATCCTCTCAAAGCTTGTAAGAAACAAATATCTGTCGCTGAACAAAAAAACGCAGGTCATTACGCCTACGCTGCTCGGTGAGATGATTTTTGACGTTGTAAACGCTTCGATTAAGTCGCTGCTGAATCCGGAACTTACAGCCAGCTGGGAAAAAGGGCTGACCTATGTCGCGCAGGGAACGATTACGACACAGGAGTATATGGAAAAGCTGGAGCATTTTATAGAGAGCCGTACGAGCGGGGTGCTGAACCTGAATAATCAGTACATGCTGCGAGGTATGTTTGACCAGGCTTTTGCATATTATGGCAGTAGTAATAATAAGACGCAGAAAGGAAAAAGAAAATGAAACAGTGTTTAATCAAAAATTTGTATGATTTAAATGAAACCATTGCAGCAGAGCTGTTTGCGGAGGCAGACTATCCATGGGAAGTACTTGGAAAAATTTCAGATTTTATCATAGAGCTTGGAAACAGCCTTGACAGCAGCAAATATGAAAAGCGCGGTGAAAATATCTGGATTGCAAAGTCAGCGGAAGTCGCTCCGACTGCATGCCTGAACGGGCCGCTGATCATTGACGAAAAAGCGCAGATTCGTCATTGTGCATTTATCCGCGGCAGTGCGATTGTTGGAAAGGGAGCCGTAGTTGGAAATTCTACGGAGCTTAAAAATGCAGTGATTTTTAACGGTGTTCAGGTGCCTCACTATAATTATGTCGGCGATTCTGTGCTTGGCTATAAATCTCATATGGGAGCCGGCTCCATTACTTCGAATGTAAAATCAGACAAGACGCTCGTTTCTGTAAAAGACGGCAGTGCTGTAATCGAAACAGGACTTAAAAAATTCGGCGCCATGCTTGGGGATTATGTGGAAGTGGGCTGCAATTCCGTGTTAAATCCAGGGACTGTAGTGGGAAGGCATACGAATATTTACCCGTTGTCTATGGTTCGCGGTGTCGTCGCGTCAAATTCCATTTATAAAAACAAAAATGAAATCGTTGAAAAGGACAAATAGGAGTTTTTTTCATGAACCTTTATGAGAATGGGGATGAATTATGGGATTTATACACAAAGGACAGAGAAAGGACGGGGCAGCTGCATCGGCGTGGAGACCCTATGCCGAAAGACAGTTACCGCCTGGCTGTCCATGTATGTATTTTTAACAGTAAAAATCAGCTGTTGATCCAGCAGCGCCAGCCCTTTAAAAAAGGCTGGCCAAATATGTGGGATATATCTGTCGGAGGTTCCGCGGTGGCAGGTGACAGCAGCAGCCAGGCGGCACAGAGGGAATTGCGGGAGGAACTTGGCATAGAACTGGACCTTTCAAAGGAACGTCCGTTTCTGACGATGAATTTTTCAGAAGGATTTGATGATTTTTATATATTAGAATGCGACCTGGAGCTGTCAGCACTGCGTCTGCAGCAGGAAGAGGTCCGGCAGGTACGCTGGGCCGAAAAAGAAGAGGTTTTGAAAATGCAGGCACAGGGCATTATGATCCCTTACTGGTTTTTGGACAGGCTGTTTGATATCCGGGACAGCTATGACAGGCAGGGCGAACGAATTCACAGGATTCATACGGGGTTTGCCGGGTTTGCCCATCTGGAATCATGGATGAGCCTGGCGGAAATCATCAAAAATGATTTTCCGGGCATGGATTCATCCGCGGCATGGCACAGCTACTGTGATACCGTGATCCGGCATATGAAGCAGGGGACTGCTGTCTATGCGGCGGATGGCCGCATGCTTGTCGGTATCCTGCTTTTTTCAAAAGAAGAAAGCAAAATCCAGTGCCTGGCTGTCCACCCGGAATACCGCAGACAAAAAATTGCGACGAAAATGATACAGCTTATGAAAACGAAGCTGGAGCCAGATGCAGAGCTGTATGTGGAAACATTCCGCGAGGGTAATAAAAAAGGGGACGCGGCCAGAAGCTTTTACCGCGCGCTTGGATTTGTTCCGGGCAAATTAGATATGTATGAAGATTATCCGGTACAGTTGTTTGTGTGCGGCACTGGCAGGGCTGGATATCCGGCAGATTGCGGAAATGAACCTTAAGACACGCTCTGGTATGGCATTGTGGAAAGGAATGTGTAAAAGTAAGTATGGAAAATTCATATCGTTTTTTTGAAAACAGAGACTGTAAATATTTTCCATGTCATAAGGAATCGGGGGATTTTAACTGTTTATTTTGTTATTGCCCTCTGTATTTAAGGGAGAACTGTCCGGGGAATCCTTCTTATATAGAAAAAGATGCGGGAAAGATAAAAGACTGTACAAACTGTACCTTTCCACATCGGCCTGAAAATTACGATATAGTCGTTCAGATGCTGAAAGAGTAAAAAGCAACTTATCATGATTCACAATATATTTGGATATTACTTTCTAAAATCTTTCATGAAAAATTAATGTCCCTAACAGGTTGTAAATCAGAAGAAAAAGTGGTAAAATATAACAATCTTAGAATTTCAGACAAAAAGAAGGAGGGCAATAATGTCTAAAAAGATTTTGAAAGAACTGACGCTGCTTTTAGCCGTTGTGATGATTCTCACAGGAATGCCGATAACGGTTCGTGCCGCGGCAAATCCTGCATTTCAGACAACTTACTCGACCTTTTATGAAAATCGTGCCAACCAGGGCATTTATGATATTCAGGTCAACAATGTGCAAAAAGGCTACATATTGAAATGGCATATCACAGGAAAGGGCAAGAAATGGGCATCTTTTGACACGAAAAAGATCATTGCAAAAGGGACTACGGTGACAAATAAGCTGACGGTCGACAGCAACGGAGAGTCAGCCTATGCTGCGGGCGAGCGGATCCGCATTACCGTAAATGTATACACGGCAAAGTGGAAACTGGTGGACAAGCTCACATTCGCGGGAAAACTGCAGAGCAAAGCGAAGTCGATCAATATTGATACGACAGGCATCAGTGACCTTAAGCAGTTAAAATCCGGTGAGACATATAAGCTGCGTGCGGTAATGACACCGCTCAACGCGACGAGCAAAGTATACTGGGAAGTAAAAGATGCCAAAGGTACGGACTGTTCTACACAGATTACCGCAGACGGCGCATGGACACCGGCGCAGTCAGGAGAATATACGATTACCGCGATCGCTAGAAATTCTGCCAAAGGCGCGGCGCTTTGCACGAAGCAGATTCAGGCGACCGTTGGTACGTTTATCGAAAATATTGAACAGACTGCTTCGAATAAATTTAAAGTTTCATTTGCGACTGCTCCGGCAGTTACGTTAAAAGAAGCGGATTTTTCGATCAAGTCCGGTGAGACGACCGTTGTTGTGAAAAAAGTAAGCTATGCGGAAGACGGAAAAACGGTGGAAGTTACCACGTCCACAAACTTTATGGATGGCAAGGTTTATAATGTGACATGCGCCGGATATTCGAAAGAGTTTACAGCCAGTGCGGGCAAGCCGGCGAAGCTTATGATTACGACGACCTCTGCGCAGGCAGGAAAATATACGACGATTGAATACGCGTTTTATGACGCGAAAAATATTGATGTGACAGAAACGGTAAAAAGCGGGACGTTCCGCTATTCCGCGAATGTGACAAACGGGCTGCTTGACCAGCAGACGAACAAACTGTTTATGACGACGATCGGCAGCATCGCGAATGTGACATTAGAGTATACGGCAGTTGACGGCACACGCCTGACGGATACAAAGACGATTGTCTGCGTGGAACAAAAGGCTGAAGAAGCGGCGGATTCCAAGTTTACACTGACAAAAAGCGTACAGGCACCGACTTTCCAGGATGCGGAAGTGCGGGAGATTGCGATCGGCGATACCATGTATGCGCATTTTGCGGCATTGAATAAAAATGGCACAGCTATTACTTATGACAGCATTACATATACCTCTTCAGATCCGGACAGCCTGATTGTCAGTCCGGAAGGAAAGCTGACGCCGATCAAGGCGGGAAGTGTTACGATTGTAGTCACAGCGCTTCAGGGGACGATCCCGGTTACCTATTCCTATGATGTGACCGTGAAAGCAGGACGCTATCTGGCAACGATTCAAATGAAAGAGACAGCGATTGCCATGTCAAATACAGATGTGGCGGAATACCAGAAGATCGTACCGGTAACGGCTATGGATCAGTATGGAGAAACGCTTTCCCTGACAAATGCGACAGGAACAGTAACTGAATCTTATGGACGTACCATCGCGCGTTATGAGCCTTCGATCAACAGTATCGTAGTGACGACGCAAAGAGCGGCCGCAGGAATTTATAACTGCATTTTATCGCTGACTTCAAACGGTGTGACATTAAAGCAGAATTTTACGGTGATTGTATCAGCGGTTCCGACAACGGGCGTGCTGACTTATCAGGTGGAAGTAAGCCATCCTGTTTTGGATTTGTCTGTAAATGAAAATACAGATATGTCAAATGTACCGAAGATTGAAGTACGTCTGGCAGAATACCGCGGCGGCGTATTTAATCAGTATATCCTGTTTGAGTCTGCCTACATTCAAAAAGGCAACGCAAAATACGCAAATGATATGAGGACGGTTGTAACGACTGACGGCGCGCTGGTGTCCAGCGGCAAGACGCTGGAGCTGAATCCGATTTATATCGGCCCGGTTGGGGATAACGGCGGACTCTTCTGCAGAAAAGCCGAAAAGGGAATTTATACCATTACGCTGAAATATAAACAGCAGGTTTCTTATATGGGAACATGGAGAAATGAAGATAAGACGGTTACTGCTAATGTCGAACTTACAGATACACAGGCGATACCGGATTACAGCATCCGCAGCCTGACGACAAGCACATCGGTACAGACAGCTTATCAGGTGGCTTTGGACTGCATTCAGCTGGCAAAGGATGACCAGATTATTGACTGTACCGTAACAGGTTCTAATAAGCTTGGCTCTTCTGTTTTAGTAAACAGCGGCGAACAGATTAATATTAGTACGATTACGATTCGTTCCGTAGTAACGATCAAAAATCAGCAAAAAGTATATGTAGATTATATGATACCGGTTGGAAGGACATTCACAAATCGTTAAATACAGTCAAAAAACAGACGTTTTACATCAAACGTCTGTTTTTTTGCAGATTTTTTAAGTGAATGTTTTTCATTTATAAAATGAAAAATTCTCACACTTTCACTTTACAAACAAAGGGCAGGTGGTTATAATAGAATTCGTTGAGAAACCAGTGTTCCGTCCGGACAGAGATGGGAGATGCTCTGGTTTCAAATACATATTGCCTGAAAAGGCTGATAAAGGTATCAGAGAGTAACAGTTCAAGGTTCTGAACTGTTACATAAGAGAAGAAGGAGATTAGGAAGATGAACAATGGAATTGAGATCAGATGGCATGGAAGAGGCGGCCAGGGAGCCAAAACAGCAGCGCTGCTTCTGGCAGACGCGGCATTTCAGACTGGACAGTATGTACAGGGATTTCCTGAATATGGTCCGGAACGTATGGGCGCACCAATTACGGCTTATAACAGAATTGGACGGGAACCGATACGCGTGCATTCAAATATATATACGCCTGATCTGGTTCTTGTTGTGGATGAAACTTTGCTTCATTCGGTTGATGTAACAGCTGGACTGAAACCGGAAGGGGCTTTGATTATTAATACGCCAAAAACGAGGAAAGAGATACTGCCTTTGCTGCATGGGTATCGGGGCAGTGTTTATACCGTAGATGCCAGAAAGATTTCCGAAGAGACATTAGGAAAGAATTTCCCGAATTCGCCGATGCTTGCGGCGGCTGTTGCGGTCAGCGGTGTTATGGAACGGGAAGCGTTTTTAAAGGAGATGCAGTCCTTGTACGAGCATAAATTTGCAAAAAAACCGGAAGTCATCGAAGGAAATATGCAGGCGCTGTATGAGACATTTGACGTGCTGGAAGAAATGTTAAAACGTGATATAAGAAAAAGCGCATAAAATGCAGCAGTTCAAGAGTTATCTGAACTATTACCATAAAATAGAATACATCAATAATTAAATTGAGGATAAATGTTTATGAGAACAGATGTACATAAAATTGATGAGCAGACAAGGCATCAGGACTTAACAGAAGGTCTGATGATGTTTGCGGCAGGAACGTCGAAATATTTTCATACGGGCGAGTGGAGGACAAGCACGCCTGTATTTCATGCGGATTTGTGCAGACAGTGCATGCTTTGCGTACCGGTCTGTCCGGATTCCAGCATACCGGTAAAGGACGGGGTGCGGGAGGATTTTGACTATGACCACTGCAAGGGATGTGGGATTTGTGCCAGTGTCTGCCCGTTTCAGGCAATTACGATGAAGGAGGGAAGATAACGATGGCGATCAAAGACCGTATGTCAGGCAATGAGGCGGTATCGTACGCAATCCGTCAGATCAATCCGGATGTTATGCCCGCGTTTCCGATTACTCCGTCTACAGAGATTCCGCAGATGGTATCTGCGTATATCGCAAACGGGGAGATGGATACGGAGTTTATTCCGGTAGAAAGCGAGCATTCTTCCATGAGCGCGGCGATTGGAGCAGAGGCTGCCGGGGCAAGAAGCCTGACAGCAACTTCATCGGCAGGGCTTGCACTGATGTGGGAAGAACTGCTGTTAGCGGCTTCCAACCGGATGCCGATCGTGCTTGCGCTTGTGAACCGGACGCTGTCCGGACCTATTAATATTAACTGTGACCATTCCGATGGAATGGGGGCACGGGATACCGGATGGATTCAGATTTACGCGGAAAACAATCAGGAGGCTTATGATAATTTTATTCAGGCATATCCGATCGCGGAACACCAAAAGGTGCATTTGCCGGTCATGATCTGCCAGGATGGGTTTATAACAAGCCATGCTGTGGAAAATATAGAGCTGCTGGAAGACCATACAGTGAAAACCTTTGTCGGTGAATATGAACCGGAAGAGTATTTGCTTAATCCTGGAAAACCGATGGCAGTCGGGCCGTACTCGGCGTCCGGTTATGTGATGGAAGCAAAGAAAAACCAGGAAACAGCGATGGAGAACGCAAAAGAAGTAATATTGTCAGTGGCAAAGCGTTTTCAGAAAATATCAGGCAGAAGTTACGGATTGTTTGAACAATACCGGACAGAAGACGCAGAATATATCATGGTGCTGATCGGCTCCGCGGCTGGAACTGCAAAACAGGCGGTCGATGACCTGCGTGCCAGAGGAAAAAAAGCGGGCGTGATAAAAGTAAGGGTCTTTCGGCCATTTCCGGCAAAAGAGCTGGCGGAAGCATTAAAAACATGTAAGATGGCGGCTGTTTTAGACCGCTGTGAGAGCTATAATGGAAACGGCGGACCGCTTGGCTGTGAACTTGACGCGGCGTTGTTTCGAAATAAAATTGCAATTGAAACAGTAAATTATATCTATGGGCTGGGTGGTCGTGATTTTACGGTCCAGGAGGTGTATGCTGTATTTGAGGAAATGGAAGATGCCATTTTGCATGGAAAAAAAGTGGAACAGTATCAGTATATAGGGCTGCGGAAGTAGGAGGAAACGGTGGATAATCAGAAAGTGGACAATCAGAATCAAATAAATCAGGAAACAGGCAGTCCGGATTGTGTACAGCACGCCAGTGCCGGGAAGCCGGCGCCATACCGTCTGAAAGACTGGGTCAATCAGCCGGAACGTCTGGCGCCGGGACATCGTATGTGCGCAGGCTGCGGGGCGACGATAGGGGTGCGCGCAGTACTGCGTGCGCTTCATAAAGGAGATCATGCAGTGATTGGAAACGCTACCGGATGCCTGGAGGTATCTTCTTATATGTATCCGTATACCGCATGGGAAGACAGTTACATTCATAACGCGTTTGAAAACGCGGGAGCGACTTTAAGCGGTGTGGAAACTGCTTATAAGGCTTTAAAGAAACGCGGCAGGCTGCCGGAAAATGAGAATTTTAAATTTATTACGTTTGGCGGCGACGGCGGCACGTATGACATCGGATTTCAGTCGCTGTCAGGTGCAATGGAACGCGGACATGATATGGTCTACGTATGCTATGACAATGGAGCATATATGAATACCGGCATCCAGCGTTCGTCAGCAACGCCGATGTACGCAGACACAACGACAACACCGGTCGGCAGCGAATCAGACGGAAAAATGCAGAACCGCAAAGACCTGTCTGCCATTATTGCAGATCATGATGTCCCGTATGTCGCGCAGACGACACTGACGCAGGACTTTAAAGATCTGCATCTAAAGGCGGAAAAAGCAATTTATACAAAAGGGGCATGTTTTTTAAATATTATGACACCATGCCCGCGGGGATGGCGTTATGATACGCCGGAGATTATGAACATATGCAGGCTGGCAGTTGAGACATGCTACTGGCCGCTGTTCGAGGTAGATCACGGCGTATGGCGGCTGTCCTACGAACCGAAAAAGAAGCTCCCGGTGGAAGATTTTTTAAGGCCGCAGGGAAGATTCAGGCATTTATTTAAAAAAGGCAATGAACATTTGCTTGTACAGTTTCAAAAAGAAGTGGACAGACGCTGGGAAGAACTCCAGTACAAATGTGCGCGTCAGGAGCAGCGATGACATTATTGACGTATCAGGTGTTTCAGACCGCGGCAAATATCGGCAGTTTTCAAAAGGCTGCCGATATTCTTGGCCTGACGCCGTCCGCAATCAGCCATGCGATATCTTCGATGGAAGATGAACTGGGGTTTAACGTGCTGACCCGCAGCAAAGCAGGCATTACGCTGACAAACTATGGGGAGCATCTGCTGCCGTATGTCAACGCGGTATTAAACAGTGATGAAAGCTTACAGCAGGCCATCGCGGAACTGAATGGATTAAAGCAGGGAAAAGTTAAAATTGCCGTATTTTCCAGTGTATGTACAAACTGGCTGCCGGAGATTATGCGCTCTTTTGAAAAGCTGTATGATAAAATCAAGATCGAGGTATTTCAGGGAACCTATGACGATGTGTATTACTGGATCAAAAATGGCGTGGCTGATCTTGGATTTTTATCTGTATCCAGTGCAAAAGATATTCCCATCGAACCGTTGTATAAAGATCCTTTGCTGTGTGTCCTGCCCAAAGGAGCGAGAAAGGACAGCACCCGGCCATACATGGATATCGAAGAGATGCGTGCGTACCAGTTTGTGACGCAGCGTGAATGTACGGATGCAGACATTCAAAATTTTTTAAAAGAGAATTCGCTGCGCATTAAGTCCAATTACCATGTGGTGGATGATTTGTCGACGATAGCGCTCGTGGCAAAAGGGTTTGGCATATGTCTGATGCCGGAGCTTGTCATGCGGGATATTCCTTATGAGGTTGATTGTTATCCCGTATATCCGCAGACTTGCCGCATTATTGGAATCGCCGCGCTGCACCCGGAATTTATGGCACCGGCAGTCCGTACGCTGTATCATCATATTTTGGAAAATTATAAAAGTATATCAGGATAGGCGGTGGCTGATATGAGGCAGAGAGTTTTTGTAAAACTGAGGGAACAGGAAATCAAGAAAAGAAGAAAAAAATATGAATATTGGCAGACGATAGAAAATATAGGATGCAAAAGCCGTAAAAAGCTGATGCATCCTTATTTATGCGCTTGAATAAAGCGAAATAGTATCGTATGATGAAAGAAGATAAAGCAGCAAATACAAAAGAAAAAAAGAGGGGTGAGCAGCATGTATGATGTAATTGTGATTGGGGCAGGCCCGGCTGGAAGTACCGCGGCAAAAACACTGTCAGAAAGAGGATACAAAGTTTTGCTGATAGAAAAGTTTAAAATGCCGCGCTATAAGTCGTGTTCCGGTATTTTGATCAAAAAGACGCTGTCGCTGGCAGAACGCTGTTTCGGGGAAAGTGTGCCGGAATCTGTCATGTGTGAACCGGCGGAAAACAGGGGGATGATTTTTACTAATGATAAAGGAAAAGAATATCGTTTTGAGCAGGAAGGGTGTAATATCTGGCGCAGTTCTTTTGACTACTGGCTCGTCAAAAAAGCAGAAGAAAAAGGCGCTGAGGTCAGAGAGGATACAATTGCAGTATCTTGTGAAGAAAAAGGAAATTTTGTAAGTGTCACACTGCATGGAAAGACAGAGAGTGTAAAACCTGGTATGAAAACTTATACGGAAGAAGCAAGGTACATTCTGGATTGTGAAGGTGTGGGCCGTATGCTGAAACAAAAGATGATCCAGACGGTGCCCGCATATATTACTACGTTTCAGACGTTTCAGAATGGGAGCATAGATTTGGATCCGCATTATTTTTACGCGTATCTGCAGCCGGAACTGTCAGAGTATGATGCGTGGTTTAATGTAAAGGACGATTTGCTGGTGCTTGGCGTGGCGGTAAAGGATACCGGAAAGACTCGTTATTATTATGACCGGTTTCTCGCTTATATGAAAAAATGTCATCATCTTAACATAGATAAGCAGATAAAATCAGAAAAATGGCTGATGCCGCATATCCGTCCAGGCTGCTATATTGATTATGGAGTGAATCACGTGCTATTTGCAGGCGAGGCCGCGGGATTTTTAAATCCTATGGGAGAAGGCATTTCGTCAGCGATGGAAAGCGGTTATGAAGCGGCTGCTGCCATAGCCGACCATTTTGATCATCTGGAACAGATCTATACGGTTTACCGGCAGAATACAGAAGGATTAAAATCGTATATGCAAAGACAGTGGAGCCTGGTTGGAGATATGGCGGAAACATTTAAGGAAATGAGGTAATTTTTGTCGGTAAAAAAGCTTGAAATCCCAAAAATATCCGTTTGGATATTCGGGTAACAAAAGAGGAACTAAAAATCCTTGACGACTATTGTGAACGAAAAAATATAAAACGCCCACAGGGATTGCGTGACGGGATTAAAGCCCTTGAAAACTTATAAAGGAAGTGGTGCCACCGCCGGCAAAGGTAATTTGCACCACTTCACAGTATGCAACCCGCAGCAAGGCGAGCCGCACAAATATTATAGCACTGTTCGGGTGTGTCTTGCAAGCGGCTTGTGGAAGAAAGGACAGGAAAGCTAATATTTTCTTGCGCAAAGGAAAAAAGATATGCTATAATGCTTTTACTACTAAAATTCAGAAAGGAACTTTAAAGCTATGGAACACTATTACCAGCCGGAAATCGAATGTGCTTCCAGAGACCAGATACGGGCCTGGCAGGATGAGAGATTGACGAAAACAGTGAAACGGGTTTATGAAAATGTAGCCTTTTATAAAAATAAAATGGATCAGGTGGGCGTAAAGCCTGAAGATATCCGATCTGTAGATGATTTACATAAGCTGCCTTTTCTCACAAAAGATGACCTGCGTGATGCATATCCGTACGGCCTTTTGGCATCTCCTTTGTCTGACTGTGTCCGCATCCAGTCCACAAGCGGGACTACCGGAAGAAGGGTCGTCGCGTTTTATACGCAGCATGACCTGGACCTTTGGGAAGAATGCTGTGCGAGGGCGATTGCCGCTGCCGGAGGTACAAAGGATGATGTCGTACATGTCTGCTATGGTTACGGCCTGTTTACGGGAGGCCCTGGCTTAAACGGCGGTTCTCACAAGATCGGCTCCCTGACGCTGCCAATGTCGTCAGGAAATACTGACCGTCAGATTCAGTTTATGTGTGACCTTGGTTCTACGATTTTATGCTGCACGCCTTCTTATGCTGCTTATCTGGCAGAATCTATCTGGGAACGCGGCCTGCAGGATCAGATCAAACTAAAATCCGGTATTTTCGGCGCAGAAGCGTGGACTGAGGAAATGCGGCGGGATATCGAACAAAAGCTCGGCATCAAAGCGTTTGATATCTACGGGCTGACAGAAATATCGGGTCCGGGTGTGTCATTTGAATGCAGCGAGCAGACAGGCATGCATATTAATGAAGATCACTTTATTGCCGAGGTCATCAATCCGAAAACCGGAGAAGTGCTGCCGGATGGAGAAAAGGGCGAGCTTGTATTTACAAGCATTACAAAAGAAGCCTTCCCGCTGCTTCGCTACCGTACAAGGGATATCTGTATTCTCAGCCATGAAAAATGCGCATGCGGCCGTACACATGTCAAGATGACCAAGCCGTTGGGACGCAGCGATGACATGCTGATTGTCAAAGGCGTCAACGTATTCCCGTCTCAGATCGAAACGGTTCTGCTCAATCAGGGATATCCGGCGAACTATCAGATTATTGTCGGACGTAAGAACAACAGCGACACCATCGAAGTCCAGGTAGAAATGACACAGGAAATGTTCTCCGACAATGCCGGCATCGTCGCGCAGCGTGAAAAGAACCTTGTAAATGCGTTAAAAGCAATGCTCGGCATTTATGTAAAAGTTAAACTCGTAAATCCAAAAACGATTACCCGAAGCGAAGGAAAAGCTGTCCGTGTCATAGACCAGAGAAATTTGTATCAGGGGTAATGATCATTTATATATTAAATGATTAAAATCAGAAAAATAAATTAGAAATAATGTATTTAGATATAACAAAATCAGACAGAAGGGGGATTTTTATGACAGTAAAACAGATTTCTATTTTTGTAGAAAATAAACCTGGAAAACTGGCGGAACTGACCGAATATTTACAGCAGTCTCAGATTGACATGCGTGCGCTGTCCATTGCCGAAGCCCAGGATTTCGGCATTGTGCGCATTATCGTAGATGATGCCTACAAAACATCCTGCGTCTTAAAAGAAGCCGGATACGTTGCCTCCATTACACCTGTACTGGCTGTTGAAATGCCGGATGAGCCTGGCAGCCTGTTTAAAATTTTAAAAATGCTTGGAGACGGCGGTGTCAATCTGGAATATATGTATGCCTTTCTGACCCGAAAAAAAGCAACCGCTTATATGGTGCTTCGGGTGGAAAATAATGAAAAAGCCATTGAGGTGCTGAACAAAAACGGCATCCATACGATCTGTCAGGAAGCGCTTGCAAAATTATGACTTACAGTTCAAAATGACGGATGGTTTTTATCTTCTAAAAACCATCCGTCATGCAGGATGTTATACTTCATTTGCGGCCTGATATCCGCTTCTGATTGCTTCCGCGATACCTGCTGTCTTTTCTCCGCTGCAGTCGCCGGCATAAATGACTGGTACGGTGATGCCTTCTTCTGAAAACGGCAGCTTGCGGGATCCAACTGCCATCACTACGTAATCGCATGGAACCGTAACCGTTTCACCTGTCTGTGTATGGACTGCGGTAACAGCATCTGGTGTGATGCCTGTGACTTTTGTCTGTGTATACTGCGCGACCTGATGTTCTTTAAAGTCCTGCAGGATAATAGGCAGAATCGTGGACGACTCTCCTGCCGCAACTTTGTCTAACATTTCTATAATAGATACGGTACAGCCTTGCTCCAGCAGATACTCCGCTGTTTCCGTACCGACCAGGCCTCCTCCGATCACAGCACAGCGGCCGGATACTGTTTTTTCTCCGGCAAGGATATCCCATGCGGAAACGACATGTTCCAAGTCAGCGCCAGGCACCGGAAGCGTTACATTTTGCGCTCCGACTGCCGCGATCACGGCATCCGCCTGATTTAGTGTCTGTGCATCTGGTTCTTTTCCAAGATGAACCGCAACGCCAAGCATCGGAAGTACTTTTTCGTAGTATTCGACTGCGCGCAAAATTTCGGATTTTCTCGGAGGTACCGCGGCAATCAGAATCTGGCCGCCTATTGCTTGTGCCTTATCATATACTTCTACCTCATATCCGCGCTTTGCCGCTACTCTCGCCGCTTCCAGTCCGGCGATTCCTGCCCCTATGACAACGACTTTTTTATGTCCGTTCCCTGGTTTGATAAAAACAGATGCCTCGTTTCCGTTTTCCGCATTCAATACGCAGGAAATATACTGACGGTTTTGAATCGCGTCCACGCAGCCTTTGTTGCAGTTTAAGCAAGTGCGGATTGGTTCTTTTGTTTCTGCTTTTAACGCAATGTCCGGATCTGTCAGAAGAGAGCGTCCATAGCCGATCACATCCGCTTTTTCTTCCTCTAAGATCTGCTCGCCTGCTTCTACGGTAACCACGCGTCCGACCGTTGCGATTGGAATCGAAACAAGCTGTTTGATCTCAGCTGCTATCGGAAGCACCCAATTGTATGGAACGGTACCCATCGGCGGGATCGTATCTCCCATATTTCCTGTATGGTTCGCCTGTGCCACCTGCAGCATGTCCACGCCTGCTTTTTCCAGCATGACCGCGAACTCTTTCGCCTCATCCGGCAGCAGTCCGCCTTTCCCTCTCAATGTTCCGTCCGGATTGGTCGTAATGATCGGCAGTTTGTATTCTATCATCATTCCCGGCACTGCTTTTTGTATCGCCGATACCACCTCCAGCGCATAACGGACACGGTTTTCCAAAGAACCGCCGTAACAGTCTGTTCTGTGGTTCAAAGATGCCGAACATAAGGAACCGAGCAGACGGTCACCATGTATCTCGATCGCGTCAGCGCCTGCTTTTTGTGCGCGTACCGCACAGGCTGCAATCGCCTCTTTAATCTCTGTCAGCTGTTCGACGGTCGCCTCTGTCACAAAAAACTGCATATCATGGCGCAGCTTCGCATATGCCTGTGTGCGTATTTCGTCAGACTGTGCCATTTTCTTTTCAAATAAGTCCATATCACCAGCTGCTTTGGCAGTCTCCGCCTCTTTTGCGGCTGCCATGGAACCCATGATCAGACGTCCGACTCCCGGCACGTCATATTCCGGATGAAACAGCTGCAGCGCCAGTTTGCAGTCATACGCATGCAGCGCATCCGCTAGTTTTTGGAAAGACGGTATCTGCCTGTCGTCACACAGCTTTGGTGTCGGAGAAGCGGTATTCACCGGTGTAACATCCCCGATTACAATATATGCCGTGCCTCCCTTTGCAAGCCGTTCATAAAAACGCAGGCTCTGCTCTCCAATAGAACCATCCCTTTCTTCGTATCCGGTCGTAAGCGGCGGAAACATGATCCGGTTTTTCAGTGTCAGGCTGCCAATCTGGATTGGCTGTAATAATAGAGATTTTTTTTCGCTCATATGTTTTCCTCTTTTTATATTGATAAATGTTTCAGTTTACTTTGGATTGTATCATATCTTTTCGATTCCCACATCCACAGTCTCAGATATCAACCGTTCTATTTTGTCCTGTTTTGTCAAAAAATTGGCATAATTTACTAAAAACAGGACATATATAAGCCCTTCTTATCACGAATCATTTTGTATGCCCGCCTGGAATTCTTATGACCAGTGTACCATCCGGCTCTGTTTCCAGCCTGATGCCGCCGCTTTTTGGCCTGATCCGGCAGACCAGCTCGTCTTCTTTTAAACAGGCGCAAAACGCCTCGTCCTCATACAATACCTGCTGGGATTGTTCCATAAACTGGCGCAGCAGTTCCTTATGCTCGTTATCCAGCGACATTTTCTGTATCTTCTTCTCTTTGCCGTATCTAAGATTTTGCCGGAACTGTTTACGGTAATCACTTGGCAAAATACCGTATAATTCTTTAAATGCTGCCGTATATGCCTTGGCATTCGGCATCCCGCAGTCCGCCGCAACCTGCTCGATGCTGCTGCGCCCTTCCAGCAGATTCTCTAAAGACGCCCGAATCCGAACATAGGCAAGATATTTAATAAACGGTATGCCCGTATAGCGTTTAAACAGCTTGGAAGTATAAGACGGACTAAATGAAAGCTGCTTCGCGATATCAGACAGCGTCAGCTCCTGCTTGTAATGCGTATCAATATAACAAATCGCTTTCATATAGTTTTCATGAGAATCGGAATGAAGCGGAAGATCTTCCATAGAAAAATTCTGCTGCCATGCAGACAAATATACAAGCTCCATCATAACCACATTCATTTCATACAGATTGTCCCTGCCCTTCATAAGCATTGCAAGCAATTGTCCGATCTTGCGCTTTAGGCGGATATAAAAATCCCTGTTTTTTTCTTCGCTGCATACAACGGTACGAAATGCTTTTGCCCTGTCGCCTGCCATCGCGTCCGGCATACGGCTGAAATCCACATGGATCGTAAGAATCACATGCTCCCTGTCTGCCTCTTGTTTTTGACAGAGCATGTGCATCGTATCCGGCGCAATCACAATCAGACTGTGTTCTTTCAGCGTACAGGAAAAATCCGCAGTCACCGCTTCATACTCGCCCTGCAGTATATAGGAGATTTCCAGGCTGCTTTGCCTGGAAAATACACTCCTGGAAAATCCGTTGATGCTAAGGCTCAGCGGGTAACCGAACTTCTGTCCGGAAAAATCATAATAATAATTCATATTCTGCATCGTTGCTTATTTCGTTCCAAAAATACGGTCGCCTGCATCTCCAAGCCCCGGACAGATATACGCATCCTCATTCAGACAGCGGTCCAGACAGCCGCAGTAAAGCTGTACATCCGGATGCGCATTATGCAGGCGCTCTACCCCTTCCGGCGCCGCGATAATACATAAAAATTTTATATGCTTCCCGCCATGCGCCTTGATAAAATCCACTGCCGCCACAGCCGAGCCACCCGTTGCCAGCATCGGGTCAAGCGCCGCAATGGTACGTTCTTCGATCGGGCTTGGCAGCTTGCAGTAATATTCTTCCGGCTCATGCGTCTCATGATTGCGGCAAAGGCCGATATGTCCGACTTTTGCACTCGGCACAAGCGTTAAAATCCCGTTCACCATTCCAAGCCCCGCACGCAAAATCGGTACAATGGCCAGCTTTTTCCCTGCAATCATCGGCGTCATACACGATTCAATCGGCGTTTCCACCTCCACCTTTTCCACAGGCAGATCCCGAAAAGCCTCATACCCCATTAAGACAGCAATCTCCTCCACTAATTTGCGGAACTCATTCGTTCCCGTCCTTTTGTCCCTCAGCATGGAAATCTTATGCTGAATCAGCGGATGATCCATCAAAAATACATTATCCATAGTTTGCCTCCTCCTGCTAAATGAAATGAATGCCTTTTTTATTCACAATCTTACCATGCCGATTCTGAAAATGCAACAGATCAGATATATTTGTTGCATATAATGGATTCCCGGACGACTCTGCACCTGGCGGGATGGTTTTGGCGGTCGGGACATGCCCTGAGCGGACTGGGGCAACGCTGCGGTGAACTAATCGCTAACTGCGACTAAGACG
>CAOKJJ010000092.1 GCA_948468465.1 uncultured Eubacterium sp.
TTAAAAATACGTTTGCAGCTTTTACATGTCCTTACATCCATAATATGCCCCCTTTTGCTTCTATATCGAAGCTGCATGCTTCTTTTAATTTATTTTATATGTGAACACTGCTGTCCCCGCCCAATGCTGATGCACAAATAGTATACCTCTTCGATGCCCGTCTGCTTTAGCGCCAGCGCAGCAGCGTCTATTGTACTGCCTGTTGTATAGATATCATCAATCAACAGGATTCTTCTTAAGTTTACTACATTTTTGCTCATTTTGAAAGCATTTTTAAGATTATTTTTTCTTTCCTGTACAGAAAGCTCTTTTTGCGGGATTGTATTGCGTACACGGACAAGCATTTTGTTCTGATATGGCAGTCCGCACAGTTCGCTGAATCTTGCGCCAAATAAATCAGCCTGGTTATATCCTCTTGTGCGGAGCCTTTTTTGGGAAAGAGGAATTGGCATAACGGCGTCGACAGCTAAACGGCGAACCCAGTCTCCATGGCAGCGTGCGGCTTCTGACGCCATAAACTCTGTATAGTCTCTGCGATTGCCGTATTTATAACGATATAATATGCCGCGTATCGGCCCTTCATACAAAAATAACGCACGGCCCTGTTTAAATTCATGTTTTTTTCCTGCACAGTCCGAACAATATTCCTGCCGTGCATCGGATATCGGTTTGCCGCAGCGAAAACATCTTGGTTCTGCCGCATAATGCAGCTTTTTCAAACATTCCGGACAAATCAGCGTATCGTGTAAAATGCGGTTGCAGACTGGGCAGCGGTTTGGATAAAGCAGCACAAGCGCTTTTTGAAATCTGTCTTTTAGGGCTTTTAGCAGTTTACTTTTTCGTGTAGGTTCGTTCTTATCATTTCTGTTTAAATATGAATCCGTGTTTTTCGTGCAGATTTTCGCATCTCTCCTTTCTATGAGTAAAATGCGTATGTTGCCCCAGTCCGCTCAGAGGAGGTTTCGGTCGCCAAAACTATTCCGCCAGGTGCAGAGTCGTTCGGAAATCCAATTAAGTAATGATATTGTGAAGGAATCTACAGCTCCAGAATGCGGTCTTTTAATCCGCTGTACCGTTTTTGTTCGTTCATGTTTTCTGCCATATATGCAAATGTACGCTCATCTCCGACTAATGTGACGCATTTTTTTGCTCTTGTGACTGCGGTGTACAGCAGATTTCGGTTCATCAGCATTTTCGGGCCGTTGAGCAGAGGGATGACAACCGCGGGATATTCGCTGCCCTGAGATTTGTGTATCGTAACCGCATAGGCAAGTTCCAGCTCTTCCATCATTTTGAATGGATATTCCACAATGCGTCCTTCGTCGAACTCTATGGTCATCAGTTCTGTAATCTCCCGTATGCTTCGGATCACTCCCATATCTCCGTTAAAAATTCCCATCCCGCGTTCAATCGCTATCCTGTAGCGGTTTTTGATCTCCCATTCGATTTGATAATTATTTTTGATCTGCATCACCTTATCGCCTTCGCGGAAGATCATTTCGCCGCGTACTTTTTCTGCTTTTTTCGGTGACGGAGGATTCAGGTACTGCTGCAGGACCGTATTGAGACGGTCGACTCCCAGCAGTCCTTTTCGCATCGGTGTCAGCACCTGGATATCATACATCTGCGCGTCTACATATTTCGGCATTTTCTGTACAACGAGCTGAAGTACGACATTGATAATCTTATCGGCGTCATAGCGCTTTAAAAAGAAGAAATCACGGCTTTTGTTATCTAATATGACTGGTTCTCCGCGATTTATTTTATGCGCGTTGACGATAATGTCACTTTGGCTGGCCTGACGGAAGATTTTTGTCAGCCGCACCACCTTGTATACTCCTGCATCAATCATGTCCCTTAGTACGCTTCCTGGTCCGACACTCGGAAGCTGGTTCGTATCGCCGACAAGGACAAGTCTGGTGGATGGTGCGATCGCTTTTAACAGCGAGTACATTAAGGTAATATCGACCATGGACATCTCGTCTATAATGACCGCGTCTGTTTCCAATGGATTGGATTCATTGCGTTCAAATCCCGCATTCCCTTCGATTCCTCCGTTTAGCTCCAGCATGCGGTGGATCGTGCGTGCCTCATATCCGGTCGTTTCACTCATGCGCTTTGCCGCGCGGCCTGTCGGGGCTGCCAGCATAAAATCCAGCCCTTCCATTTCATACAGGCGGATAATGGAATTAATCGTCGTCGTCTTTCCGGTTCCGGGCCCTCCGGTAATGATCAAAAGCCCGTTTGCTGCCGCTTCACAGACCGCCTCTCGCTGAAGGTCGTCCAATACGACATTCGTCTGCTTTTCAATCGCAGTGATTTTTGCATCCGGATTTGTATGCGCTGCCTGATGGCTTACATTGAGCTGGTTTAACAAAACAGCTGTATTATGTTCCATATTATAATACGAAGCCGCGTAAATTTGCAGCTCATCCGCATGTTCTTTGATGACAATTTTGCGGATCACTGCCAGATCCATATACTGCTTTTCAATCAGCTGCGCTTCTACGCCGAGCATTTCGGATACTTTTTCAGTCAGGTTTTCCTTCGGAAGATAGGTATGCCCTTCCCCGCCCGCCTGCTGCAGTGTATACAAAATGCCGCTTCGAATGCGAAAATCAGAGTCCGCCCGGATTCCGGCACGGCTTGCAATCTCATCCGCAATCCGAAATCCGACACCTTGGATATCGTCTGCCAGACGGTATGGATTTTCCCGGATAATCGAATAAATTTGCGGTCCGTATGCCTGATAGACTTTCACTGCCAGCGCCAGAGAAATTCCATACTGCTGCAAAAATATCATCGCCTGACGCTGTTCTTTCTTTTCTTCTACCTGTTCTGCGATTTCCTGTGCCTTGCGCGCACTGATCCCGCGTATTTCGGCCAGCCGTTCCGGTTCTTCCTCAATAATCCGAAATGTTTCCCTGCCAAACTTTTTGACAATCCGCGCCGCAAGGGCAGCCCCTACTCCTTTGATCGCGCCGGAGCCCAGATACCGTTCCATTCCAAATTCGTCTTCCGGCTCTTTTTCTTCATACGATTCTACTTTAAACTGCCTGCCATAGGATGGATGTTCTATATAACTGCCTGTAAACGCCACATTCATCCCTTCTGCGACACCCCGCAGCGACCCTACGCAGGTCAGCTCTCCTTCTTCTGTCTCAAGCGCCAGCACACAATAACCGTTTTCCTCGTTTTGAAATATAAAATTGTCTATATATCCAGTCACCTTTTCCAAAACCGTATCTCCTGTCAGACATGAAAAATGCAGGATGTACTTTTTTCCATTCAGCAACATCCTGCATCTGTTTTATGATACACAGCCATATTGCTGCCGTTCACACCTAAGGCGCTCACAAGCAGCCATTATTACTCTGTAATGCCATAATTACGCTTCATCTGCTCATACAGCTGCTGAGCCAGCGGTCCGCCGGACTGCTCTGTCGTCTGAGCCGCAACCGTTTGTATCACATCATCTTTAAAATAATCTACAAGTGATGACAGCGAAGAATCTCCGTTTTCATCCTTCCCGATCGTTTTAAACATTTCCTTATATACCTGCTCCATAAAGTAAGATTCAAATTCACGGCAGACTTCTTTTAATTCGTCCGCAGACGCAGAACTGTCCACACCATCCAGCTTACCTGTCAGATTCGAACCGGAAGCCGCGCTTATCATAGAAGGATCCACATAGGAATTCAAACTGTCAATTGCCATACTCATACCTGCAGCCTCCTATCGTTTCAGATTATTTGCCTGCTCCAACATCGTATCCGAGGTTGTAATGGCACGGGAATTTAACTCATATGCCCTTTGTGCAACGATCATATTTACCATTTCATCCGCGACCTGCACGTTCGACCCTTCCAAAAATCCCTGGTGGACCGTACTTCTTCTTAAGCCAGGCGTTGTTGCTTCGTTCATAGGCGCTCCGGAAGCCGCCGTTTCCACATAGTATGTACCGGCAATCTTCTCAAGTCCGGCGTCATTGTTAAACTGGAACAAGCCTATCGTCTGGTTCAGCGGAACGTAAGCATTTTGTACATCCATATAGCCAATCACACCGTCCGAAGAAACTGTCACACGGCTTGCATCCACTTCATCCGGAAGGATAATTTCATTTCCGTTTGTATCCATCACCTGATAGCCTTCGGAGGTACATAAGGTCAGTCCATTCGCTCCCTGGCTCCAGTAAAAATCACCGTTTCTTGTGTAATATACCTGATTATCCAATCCGTTTACCGCAAACAGGCCATCTCCGTTAAGCGCCAGCGCACTGTTGCTTTCCACATCCTGCAGCTGTCCGTCACTGAAATGGGAGGTGACTGACGCCAGTCTTGTTCCCAGGCCAACCTGTGCGGAAATCGGCTTTTGCGCCCCATTTGCAGACGTTGTCTCTGTCTGAATCGTTTGATATAACAAAGACTTAAATTCCGGTTTTTCCGTTTTGTATCCAACTGTATTTACGTTCGCAAGATTGTGGGATATTGCATCCACATTCGCCTGCTGCGCACGCATGCCAGACGCCGCGCTCCATAATGCTCTCATCATAATTACTGTTTCTCCTTCCACGGCACTCCATGCCCTGCTTTGCCTTCCGTGGTCCATTATAAAATAATATCATAAATATATTATCGACACGTCAAACCTTTTTCGTAACCGGCTATTTACATATATTATCATTTATTATTGTGTTTTGCCAACCTGGTTCACTGCCTTTTCCAGCATCGAATCAAATGTCTGGATCATTTTCTGGTTGGATTCATAAGCTCTTGCTATAGTAATCATCGTAACCATCTCATCTACTACCTTAACATTCGATGCCTCAATATTCCCCTGTTCAATCGTGCCCTGTGCTGCAATCACCTGGCCGCCGTCCACAAGGTCATACATATTCTCTCCATATTTAGACAAGAAATTATAGTCTTCAAAATCCGCCAAGCCGATCTGTCCGACCAGCTGATCATTTTGATAGATAAATCCCGCTTTATCAATCGTAAAATCCAGATTCGGGTCTAGCTGAATGTAATTATTTGCAGCAGGATCGCCATTCAGCGCACCATTTTGATTCAGCACATAATCACCGTCTTTTGTACGCAGAAATCCGTCCGTACTAATCGTAAACGCGCCGTCTCTTGTATACTTCACAGAAGTATTTCCCGCTTTATCGGTAAAGGAAATGGCAAAAAAACCATTGCCGTCTATCGCACAGTCATATTTATTATCTGTCACTTTAAAATTTCCCTGTGTATAATTTGTGTAAGTCTCTCCGATCTTTACACCCATATTCACATCGCCAAGCGCTCTCGCACGCCAGGTCGGCACGGAAGAATCTTTGATGCGCAGCGCAAGCTTGGACTCAAACGACTCTGCGGTCGCACCTTCCTTTTTATATCCGTTCGTATCTGCATTTGCCAGATTGTTTGTAATGACATCCATACGGTTCATTTCATTGAGCATACCTGACCATGCTGTATATAAGCCTTTTAACATGTGCTTGTTTCCTTTCCTCATCTTAGCGTCTTTATTTTAACGTCTTTATACTTAACGTAATTTAGTCATCATCGCGTTTTCCGGCCAGAAATTCCACAAATTTTCCGGTTCCTACCGCAACGCATGTCATAGGTTCTTCGGCAGTCATTGTATTAATCCCTGTCTTTTCCTCGATCAGCTCTTCCAGGCCGCGCAGCAGCGCTCCGCCGCCTGTCAGTACAATCCCGCGGTCCGCCACATCCGCGGCCAGCTCCGGCGGGGTTTTCTCCAATACGCTGTGAACCGCCTCCACAATCTGCAAGGTCGCTTCGCGCAGCGCTTCTTCCGTCTCTTCTGAGGACACGGTAACCGTCTTCGGCAGTCCGGTCACAAGATTCCGGCCGCGCACATCTATCGTTTCCGGCTGTGCCAGCGGATAACAGGTGCCGATCTTGATTTTAATATCCTCAGCTGTACGTTCTCCGATTAAAAGATTGTGTTTTTTTCTCATATATCGCACGATCGCTTCGTCAAAGTCATCGCCTGCAATCTTGATCGAAGTGCTGACTACGGAACCTCCGAGTGAAATTACAGCTATATCAGCCGTACCGCCTCCGATATCCACAATCATATTCCCACACGGCCTTGAAATATCAATGCCCGCGCCAATCGCTGCCGCTATTGGTTCTTCTATAATCATAACCTCTCTGGCCCCCGCCTGATAGGTTGCATCTTCTACCGCCTTTTTTTCCACCTCGGTAACTCCGCTCGGCACACAGACACTGATGCGCGGTTTACGAAAGCTCTTTTTGCCAAGCGCCTTCTGAATGAAATACTTGATCATTTTTTCTGTCACTGTATAATCAGAAATGACACCCTGGCGCAGCGGACGCACCGCTACAATATTGCCCGGCGTACGTCCAAGCATCAATCTTGCTTCTTCGCCAATCGCCTTGATTTTATTTGTATCTCTGTCAAACGCCACTACTGAAGGCTCTTTTAACACAACGCCTTTTCCTTTAATATAAACCAGAATACTGGCTGTTCCTAAATCAATTCCAATATCTGCTCCCATCATGTACAGATATCCCCTTTCATCTCTTCTTTTTCCTGCACGCCGAAACAAGCATTTAAGACCCGTCCCATATGCATTTTCCTATACTGTATGATTATTTAAAAACTACTGGCCCATCCTGTCCGGCTGTAACCTGCGGATGTACTATCCTCTATTTTGCCATATTAATTCCTATTATATACAATAAATTCCATTTTTCCTAGTACTTTTTTATTTTTCACATTTTCTTAAATATTCTGCGAAATTTCACACTGTTTTTGTGCAATTTTATCCAAATGTCTTATTATAAGGAATATAATCACATTTTGTACATGACTGCTTTTATTATAGATAATATATGGAAAAAAATCAATGGAGGATTTAGGAAATTGGGAAATTTATCAATTCCCTGTCCGGGGATACCCTGGGAATTTCTACTGGCAGCATCTATAATTTCTGTATATTCCAGCTGCTGCGTAACAGGGAAGAAGTTCAGTATTCGGTAAGAAACGGAAAAATACTGAATATGGACAACTCCGGTTCCCATGATCATGTACGGTAAAGAAGCAAGTTTGCATACGTTATGTTAAAAAAATGAAAATGGAAAGGGATAGAAATCTACGCAAATGCCGCTGCATGGACAAAGCCCAAAGCAACGGCATTTCATTATCTTTGCTTCAGCGTTTTCAAACACGCTCGCTTTTATTCTTTCTTCCGTATCAGGAAAATGCCAATGATCGCACCAATAAGGATCACCGGTGCTGTTCTGACAAACAGCCATTCAAATGAGTGAAATGCCACTCCGAGAACGGCAGTTTCCGGATCACTGTAATCCCAACTCAGGTAAGAACTTTCCAATGTCCATAAGACTGCAAAAATTGCTGCGATGGCTAAGCATAACGAGATAAGAAGCCCATGCAGAATTCTTTTCCTTGTGGTTTTTCTCTGTGCCAGCTGCAAGTTTATCACCTCCAGTTTTGCGGAAATTGCCTTTAAGTCATCAGCTTGTGACTCCATGACATTTTCTCCAAGCAGCGTGCTCACGGGTGTTTCAAGCGCCTCCGATATGGAGATCAGCATATCAGAATCAGGAACCGACAATCCCTGCTCCCATTTAGAGACAGTTTGCCGTACCACGTTCAGCTTGACGGCAAGTTCCTGCTGTGAAAGCCCTTTTGATTTTCTGATTGTTTTCATATTTTCATTGAGCATCAGGGGGGAACCTCCTTTCTTTCAGTTGTTGCCATTATTATAGGCAAAACCGCCCGTTGCCGCAAGCAACGCAAATTAACATTGCGCAACGTAACAGTTCAGATAACCCTTGAACTGTTACAAATAACCATGTGATTCTGTTCAAGTGCCAATATGGATGTTGAATTTTTGAAACAGAGGGAATATAATGGAAACAGCAGGCAATAGAAGAAAGAGCAAACTTGGAAATGCCATCAATTGACAGTAAATGGCTTAAGGGAGGAGGATGAGCCTTCATGGATACTGCGAAAAAGAAGCTCCCCATAGGGATTGAGGATTTTGAGAAGCTCAGGAAAAATGGATTTTATTATGCAGATAAAACCGGAATGATCCGCGATCTGCTGCAGAATCCGGCAGAGGTGACGCTGTTTACCCGCCCAAGACGTTTCGGTAAGTCTTTAAATATGAGTATGCTGAAATGTTTCTTTGAATTAGATGGAAACAAAGAACTGTTTCAAGGACTGGAAATTATGGAGGAGCTGGAACTGTGCGGGGAATATATGGGGAAATTTCCAGTGATCTCACTTTCACTTAAGGATATAGATGCGGAGTCTTATGAGACGGCGTTTTCAATCGCGGCGATGCTGGTGAATGAAGAAGCCGGGCGGCATTACTGCCTTTTGGAAAGTGAAAAGCTTACCTGGAATGAACAAAAGGCATTTTCAGAATTGCTGGACCGGAAAATGGAGCCGTCGGTTTTCAGCAGAAGCTTAAAGCTGTTGTCACAGCTGCTGGAAAAGCATTATGGACAGAAAGCAGTAATATTGATGGATGAATATGATGTGCCGCTTGCAAAAGCACATACCAAGGGTTATTATAGAGAAATGGTCAGCCTGTTGCGAAGCCTCTTTCATCAGACATTCAAAACAAATTCCAGTATGCAGTTCGCGGTTTTAACCGGGTGTATGAGGATTACGAAGGAAAGCATATTTACCGGACTGAATAATTTATGTGTACTGACGATTACGGATGTACGTATGGATGAGTATTTTGGATTTTCAGATGATGAAGTAAAAGGATTTTTAGATTACTATGGTTTATCTGATAAATATCATGTGGTGAAAGAATGGTATGACGGATATCAGTTTGGGGAGACGGAATTATATTGTCCCTGGGATGTCATTAATTATTGTGCGCTTCTGCGTTCATCGCCAAATGCCAGGCCGGAAAATTACTGGGCGAATAGCAGCGGCAATGATGTGGTCAGGCATTTTATCCATGAAGCAGGAGATCGAGAAACGACAAAACGAGAGATTGAGAGGCTGATTGCCGGAGAGTGTGTTACAAAAGAAATTCATCAGGAGATCACTTATCCGGACATGTACAGTTCAATTGACAATATCTGGAGTGTATTGTTCACCACAGGCTACCTGACCCAGCGGGGAAGAGGTGAGGGGCGCAGTTTTCAGCTTGCGATTCCAAATCTGGAGGTGCGGGAAATATTTACCACGCAGATTATGGATTTGTTTAAGAAAGATGCAAAGCAGGATGGGAAGGCTCTGGACGCCTTATGTCGTGCGCTGCAGGACGGCAATGCCAAAGCCGCACAGAAGCAGCTGCAAAAATACTTGAAAAAAACGATTAGTATTCGTGATACATTTGTAAGGAAAGAATTGAAGGAAAATTTTTATCATGGCATGCTGCTTGGTCTTTTGGCTTTTAAAGGAAACTGGGCCGTATCCTCTAACAGAGAAGCCGGGGAGGGTTATGCAGATATTATTGTAGAAATAGATGACGATGATGAACCCATGGGAATTGTCATTGAAGTGAAATATGCGCGGGATGGCAATCTGGATGCGGCATGTCAGGAAGCGTTAGTGCAGATAGAAAAAAGGCAGTATGGGGATGTTTTTGGGGACGAGGATATAGTAAAAATACTTAAGTATGGCATAGCTTGTTACAAGGACAAGTGCAGGATCATGCTGTCCGCAGTGGAAATATAAAAACAAGATGATAGTTTATGCAACTTCCAATATGCCGGATTCTGTTACTGTGAGCGCCGCAAGTGTGAACAGTAACGACTTGTAACAGTTCAGATACCCTACTAAAATGCACGCCTAAAACACCAGTCATTGAATGGCTGGTGTACCTTTAATTAGCGAAGCAATGCTTTGAAAGATATTTAATTTAATTTCTTTCGCTTTACGGTTTCCTCCCTCTTTTACAAATTTCAGCTCCGCCTCGGATAATGTTTTCAATCCATGTTCAAAATAAAATACCGGTTTTTCATAGACAATGCCCTCTGGAAGAAAATACTTTGATGTTTGTTCTGAATAGCTTCTTACAATCTCTTTTTGTGCTTTTCTTTCCTCTTCTGTAAATAAATAATCAGTTTTTATCAAAAACACTTCTTCTTTACTATATTCCGCATACGGCAAAAGCCTCACGTTACGTTCCCATAACAGCTTCACGTAAGCCGCGTTTTCGCTGCTCAGCCCCGATACTAAGTTTTCTAATAATAACTGGCATTTACTCCGATCTGATATGTAATACTCTTTGAACCGGTCTGAATTCAAAAGACGCTGGGGGGTGACCCGCAAGCCAGGCCATCTCCCCAGCGTCCGCATTACTCTACTTCTCTGAGCAGTCTGTCAATCTTCTCCCTTTGTTCCCTACTCACGCCAAATCCGGTAAACGGTCCCCATGTCATTTCTTCCAATGTGCAAAGCTCTTTCTCAAACGGTACATGGTCCAAATGATATTCCTGTTCCAGCACGGCCCAGGTCTTCGGGTTTTCTTTTAATTCCTCCCATGCCGAATCCAGACTGTAAATTTTCCGATACGGGACGGTCGGCTCATAGCAGAATTCGTAATCTCCCGCACCTGCACGCAGTATGACATTTTTTCCGTCCTGGCGGATATCCGACACCTGCCCTGCCTGCCTGCGGATGACTTCTAAGGCGGCATCCGGAAGCACAATCTCAGCTTCGGTATCAAACGGAACCGTAAATGAGAATTTTAAAAGCTTCCCGTCAATGTTCCATGCACTGCGGATAAAGCCGGATGCGGAGCGAAGCTTTGCATCGGAGCTCGTAATCTGATAGTTCGGCATCGGCGCCAGGCGGAATTTTTTAAAGCCCGCGCCTTCTTCGCATGGCACAATGCCCGCCATATTCCGGAACATCCATTCTACAATGGAGCCATATGAATAATGATTGAGGGAATTCATCTCCGTACCGCTGATTTTGCCGTCCGGTTCTACCGAGTTCCAGCGTTCCCAGATCGTCGTGGCTCCCATCAGCACTTCGTACAGCCATCCCGGATAGCCTTTCTCCATCAGCAGATGATAAGCCAGGTCGTTCATTCCATGTTCGGACAGCATGCGGCATAAATACGGCGTTCCTACAAAACCTGTGTCCAAATGGTAGAAGTTCTTTTTCAGCCTGTTCAAAAGTCCTTTGCATACTTTCCCGTAAGCGAAGTCCGGTGTCAGACCCATATACAGAACAACTACATGGGCAGTCGTCGTGTCTACCGCCAGCCTTCCGGAAGGAGTGAAATATTCTTTGATAAAGGCATCGTAAATCTCTCCGGCCAGTTTTTCATAGGTTTTGGCGTCTTCGTCGTTCTTTAATATTTTTGCCGCTTTCGCCACAATGTTTGCCGAATAGTAATAGTATGCCGACGCAATCAGGTTCGGGTCGGTTGCTCCATACACACCGCCCGGATAATTTCCGTCCAGTGCCAGCCAGTCCGCGTAATGCTTTCCGCTCATCCACAGGCGCTTCGCGCCATCCGCGTCGTCCTCGCGCTTCATATAATCGACCCAGCCCTTCATGCTGAGATATTGACGGCGCAGTATATTTTTATCTCCATAATGCAGATATACGTTCCACGGAATGACGGTAGCCGCGTCTGCCCAGGCAGTAGAAGCGTCTCCGGGACATCCGGCCACAGGTACGACATCCGGTACGCTGCCGCCCAGCTTTACCTGCTCCGCGTAGAGGTCTTTCCCGTATTTTGTATAAAATGCAAAAGTATCCATAAAATAACATGCCGTTCCGGAAAAAATCTGCGCATCGCCTGTCCATCCGTACCGCTCGTCACGCTGCGGACAGTCTGTCGGCACATCCAAAAAATTACCCTTCATTCCCCATTTGGCATTCTGAATCAGACGATTGACCAGTGGATCAGAAGTGGTCAGCTCCCCTAACTCTTCCATATCGGAATGGATCACCAGGCCGCGGAAATCTTCTGTATTCACCGTACCTTCCCAGCCTTCGACCTTTACAAACCGGAATCCGTAAAATGTAAAATGCTGGCGTACGATCCGCTCTTTGCCATCCGAAATATAAGTAAATTCTGCTTTTGCAGTACGCAGATTCTCATTGTAAAAATTCCCGTCCTGCAGTATCTCTCCGAACTGGAAATGCAGCTTCGTCCCGTAAGGGGCGCTGCACCGAAACTGCAGCCAGCCTGCCATATTCTGCCCCAGATCCAAAACCGTCTCACCCGCAGGCGTATGGATCACCTCGGCTGGCTTTAGCTGTTCGTGCACCGTAATCGGAGGAGACAGTCTTGGAGACAGCCGTTCATATCCAAGGTTTATCACCTCTGTCTCAAATGTTTCGCTGACGTCCAGCGTCATATCATATACTTCTCCCGGATAAATGCCGCTTTCTGTAATCCTGCTCTTTCTCGCTTTCCAGGACTCATCCGTGCCGAATACTTCTTTGGTGCCGTCTTCGTACCACACATGAAATTCTGCAAGCGCTGCCAGTCGGTTTCCATAATTTTCAGACTCTTTGCGCAGCCCATAGCGTCCCTTGTACCATCCGTCCCCCAGAGCCAGTTCTATGCGGTTGTTTCCCATTTCAGGCTTTATCTCGAACGTCTGATACTGCAGCCAGTCGTCATAATCGCAAAATCCCGGAAGAAGGCACTCCTCGCCCTGTTTTTCTCCATTCAAATAAAACTCATAGAGTCCAAGGCCGATCACATAAGCCCGTGCCTTTGCCACCGGCTTTAAAAGCTCTATGTCCTTCCACAAAACCGCCTGTATCCGCGCATCCAGCTGCGGTGTCATCCATTTCGCCTGCCAGCTGCCGTCATGCCCCGTCACGGACTTTGCCGTTTCAAACCACTGGACCTCACTCCAGGCACTGTCTCCTGTCTCATCCGCCGCACGGACTTTCCAGTAATATCTGGTCATCGGCTGCAGCTCAAGCGGCAGTTCAAATCCCGTGCTGACAGCCGCGGCGCACTCCCCGCTGTCATACAAAATCTCTGAAAAATCCTCTTTACAGGAAACCTGTACCTGCGCAAAAGCCTGTCTGGTCCCCGCCGCTTCTGTAACGACATAGGAAACCGTAGGGTTTGCCAGATCAAAACCGAGCGGATTTGTCAGATGGTTTATTTTTAAATGAGTAATCTTCATAATATGTGTTTTCCCCCTTTAGCCTTTTTATATCTTCCTTTTTGTATCTTTATTATATCCTCTTTCTGTCTTGTTTGTCGAGTGATCTTTTTGGATGATCCGCCCGATTGTCACACTGCAGCCACTGCCGTCCGGCACATTTTCTATTTCAAAAATAAGATCCTGCGAATACAGCAGCAGGCATCTCGCATACGTATTGATAATTCCCATGCCGCCAATTCCCATTTCCGCAGGCTTTCCCCGTTCCAAAATATCCTGCCGCACCTCGGACAGCCTGTTGCGCAGCTGTTCCAATGTCTGGTCTGAGATTCCCTGCCCGTTATCGCGTACCGTTATCTTCCAGCTGTCTTCCTGTATGCTACCCTGAATCACGATCTGTCTGCCGCTGGTCATATTTTGAAAACCGTGTTTGACACAATTTTCCACGAACTGCTGCAAGGTCAGCTTTGGTATCATCTGTTTTTTCAGTTCCTGATCTAATTCGATGCTTACCTCCAGCCAGTCTCCGCGGCGGGCCTTTAACAGATAAAAATAACTGTTCAAATACTCCAGTTCCTTTTCCACCGTAGCGTAACGTTCCTGGTTATTCGTAGAATAGCGCAGCATATTTCCGAGTGATCCGCACATTTCACAAATCGCTTCATCATTATCCAATACCGCGCGGGAAGAAATGACGTTCAGCACATTATATATAAAATGCGGATTGACCTGGGCCTGCAGCATGTCAAACTGTGCCTGCAGCTGCAGCATCGCTGCCTGTTTTTCATTTTTCAGCGCTTCATCCAAGCGTGCCATCATTGCCTGATACGCGCAGATCAGCTCCTGAAACTCGTCAAAAACAGCCTCTTTTCCCAGATGCTGATTGTCCAGCAGATTTTCGATATTTGTATTTTCGACGGTTTCCTGGAGCGATTTTATCGGCTTTGTCAGAACGCCTGCCCAGAAAACAATCATTGTCAGGCTGATGGCCAACGTCACCATGGTAGCCAGAAAGCTTACCGAAAACAGCTGCATGCGTTCTTTTTTAAGCAAATAATTTTTGTTATAAGCCAATATTGTCAGATCAAACTCTCTCGAAGAAGCTTTCGTATACATAACGTCTTTTTCCATCCGTATCCGGTCTTCCTGCAGACTGTCCATCTGTTCACGGTCACGCTCAGACAATACCGTTCCGTATGTCTCGTCACTGGCATAGAGCAGCTCATCTCCATTCACGAGAATCAAAAAATCAACATTCGGATCCGATATTTCCAGAGAATGCAGGCTTTCCACTCTGTTTTCTACTTCCAAAAACCCCATGTTCTTTCCCCGCAGCGCTTTCATCATGGAATAAACTGTCGTATGATGATCCGTACTCCAATAATCCGGATGCGCGGTTACAATGACAGATTTTCCCTCCGACACGGTTACTGACTCCAAATACGGAATGTCTTCGACACGAAAATCAGAAATCAAGCGCTGCTTCGGCAGCTCTCCGCTGCCGGTTGCATAGATGGCGCTGCTCGCCAGAAAAGAATTCTGGTTAAAAAATATCGTCCGGTAAGAATTTTTCATTATATATTCGGTCGTCAGTCCCGCGCTGATATTCGACTTCGCTTCCAGGACATACCTGTTTAATGTCTCTCCTGATTCTGCCAGCCAGCCGATACTCTCAAGCATCACCGCATCCGATAAAATATAATGCATAATCGCATCCATACGTCTCAGCCTTTCGTCCATCTGCGTAACATACGAATTGGCTGAAACGCGCAGACTGTTCTTGCGGCTGTTAATTTCATACTGCAGACTGATCCTGGCCACGACAATGCCCAGGATCATACTTACCAAAAGTGCAACAGTTGTATATGCAAGAACCATCTTACTTCGAAATTTCATACTTGTTTCCTTATCCTTTTACAGAACCGGCAACCATTCCATCCACGATTTTTTTGTTGAATATCAGGAAAAGGATCAGCATCGGAACTGTGATCACAATGATATCAGCAAACAACAGATTATAACTGTTCGCCAGCTGCCCTTTGTAATTGTACAAAGTAAGCTGTACGGTTGTATTTTCCGAACCCGGCAGAAAATACAACGGATTTGTAAAGTCATTAAACGTCTGCACGCCGACCAGAATAATTAAAGATGCCTGAATCGGCTTTAACAGCGGAAAAATAATTTTCCAGAAAATCTGCCAGATGCTGCAGCCGTCAATTCTGGCTGCCTCTTCCAGCTCCCGCGGAATCGAAGCCATGTATCCGCGGTACAGCATAATGGCAAACGGCGTCTGCAGCGCAATCTCTATCATAACCATGGAAAACATCGTCTTATAAATATGCAGGCTCTGCAGCATATGGATCGTCGGAAGAATCGCCGCCGGGATCATCAGTCCGACCATCACAAGCGCCTGAATGCAGCTCATCAGCCGGTCATGCCTTCTTTGAATGGCATAAGCTGCCATCGCGGCCGTCACGAGCAGTCCAACCACCGTAAATAACGCCAGTACCGCACTGTTTTTAAACGCCGTCACGAGCTGGTAGTTTCCATGCTTAAAAACCTCCAGATAATTCTCAAAATGCAGTTCACTCGGCCAGCTGATAGACAGTTCATTCGCTTCCGCTTTTGATTTTATCGACTGCACAAACATAAAATAAAACGGGACCAAAAATATAACCGTTGTCACAAGCACACCGATAATATCGCCGATAAGGATCAGTGTTTTCTGCTTTTTCATTATTGCATGGCCTCCTCTCTCTTATTCAGGAAATGCTGCAGCGGGAACGCGATCAGGGAAATCAAAATCAGCATCACCACATTGCCTGCTGTAGAAAGCCCGTAAAAACCAGCCGCATACTGCTTATAAATGACAGATGCCAGAACATCGGTGGAAAAGCCCGGCCCGCCGCCTGTCATTGCCCAAATTAAATCGAAAGAACGTAAACCGCCAATCAGCGAAAGAATGATAATCGAATTCTGCGAAGGCGCCACGAGCGGAAGCGTAATATGCCTCAGCTGCTGCCAGCCGGTCGCCCCGTCAATGGACGCCGCTTCATAATAAGTCTTGTCAATGGACTGAATGCCTGCAATATAAATAACTACAGAAATAGAAAGTCCCTTCCATACGTCTGTAAGTATAATGCTCCAAAGCGCCGTAGCCGGATCGCCCAAAAAATCAATCGTCGAACCTCCCAGCAGCTTTACCATAACATTTAAAAGCCCTTTGGTCGGATGCATCATATACGAAAACGTAAGTCCTACCGCCATCATAGAGACCAGATTCGGAAAAAACACCGCGGAACGGATAAAATTCTTCGTCCGGATCTTGCTTGTCAGAAAAATAGCAATAAAAAACGCAAGAATTACTTTTAACGCACATGTTCCAAACGCATAAATCAGGGTATGTATTACGGACGAACTCATGGAATGTTCAGAAAAGAAAAGCTTATAGTTATCAAGCCCGCAGAATGTCGCCGTATCAAAATTCCATACAGTTAAACTGTAATAAAGCGATGTTATAATCGGCCAGAGAAAGAAAATACCGAAAATAATGAGCGAAGGCAGTACAAACCAGGCTGGATACATGTTTTGTTTCTCTTTGATCTTCATAACCAAACCTCCTGTCAAAAAATGGCCGCCCGACATTGAAGGCGGCCATTTTTTCTTTTTCAATCATATATCTTTTTGCATTAATCCCATTCATATCCCAGCTGTACCGCTGACTTCTTGCAGTCCTCATCATACATGGCAGCAGCTTCCTCACCGCTCATCTGTCCAAGACCCGCGGCTGTCGTCATCTGCTCACACGTAGTTCCTTTGATCGGTGACTGGAACTCTAACGCCGGTATCACCTTTCCGTCGTCAAAATACTGCTGCATGTCTACACGCACCGCGTTGCATACCGATTCCGGAAGTTCATAGCCTTTGATGCAGGACGGCCCGTTTGCGCCGTATGTTCCAAAATAAAGGTCTAATGCTTCTTCACTGTAATAAAACTCAAAGAATGCTTTGATCGCATCTATATTCTGGCTGTCTTTATTCACATACCAGGCATTCGGCTCCCATACCGTCAGGCCGTGATCCTCAGCGCTGTCTCCCGGAACGCCAAATACGCCGATATCATCCGGATTTTCCGCGTTTTCAAGTATCATTGGAATCTGCTGTGTCAAAATAATCCAATGTGTGGCAGCTCCCGTTGCAATCGCCATATTGCCGTCTGTAACCGTTGCGGCTGATTTGTCCTCATTTAAATAGTCTACCAGATCTTCATATTTCGTCCAGCTTCTTGTGGCTTCCGGAATGTCAGCATACTTCGCTTTGCCATTCGTATAATCCTCTGCAAATGTCGGGTTCGCGCTTGCTACATTGTAATAGTCGCCAAGAAACAGCACCTGCGTCGCCCATGTCTCACCGCCGGTAAAATAAATCGGCGTCTTGCCCGCATCCGCTAATGTTTTACAGTTTGCCACAAAATCATCCCATGTATGCGGAATTTCCAGATTTAATTCTTCATAATCCGGTTTGTAATAAACGACTGCCCCTGCCTGTGTGGAAGACTGCGGAAGTCCGTAAATTACATCGTCAATCGTTACCGAATTGATAAACGCATCGTCCATTTTCTGTACAACTTCCCAATCAGAAATATCCAAAAAACCACGGGACGGATTTAAGTCAGACAGCTTGGAGCCGGCATTGTAAGTAAGAAAATCCGGAAGATCCCCCGATGCCATCCTTGTCTTTAAAATATTATCCCCTTCTGTTCCGCCTGGATTAATCTCTACCTCGAACTCCATGCCGAGCTTTTCGGTCGCTGCCGCCATAACAGCCTGTGTTCCTGTATTATTTTCCGTATTTCCGCCCCACCATTTTAAAGTAATGCCTGCATACGGCTTCTCTCCTGTGCCTTCATCACTGCCGGAGCCGGAATCTCCATCAGAACCTGCGTCAGAACCTGCGTCCTCGCCAGCACCCGCATCCTCACCGGAATCTGTACCCGTATCCGAATTTGTACCCGAATCAGAGTTTCCACAGCCGGACAATGCGAGGCCAAATACCATCGCGCCTGCTAAAACTAATGCTGCCATTTTCTTCTTCATAAAAAATCCTCCTTGTACTATATCATTACCTGGTTGTAGTTCCCCACTTGGAAATGCATGGGTTATTCAGAACTGTTAAAACAATTGTACATGCCAGGTAAGGAAAAGTACATGGAGGATTCAAAACAAAGCAGTTGAAAATCCGAAACTGTTTCCTTTTTTCACTATATCAGATATGCATCTGTCGAGCTTCGCTAAAACAAACTGCTTTGCAGACATCATTATGAAGTTTCTTCTCAAAAAAAAGAACCTCAACATTACTGTCAAGGCTCTGGCAAATCTTTCTTAATGGGTTCGACTGGCTGCTTACTACTACGCAAGTTCCAAAGAACCTGTTTCATAAATGGCTGACTAAAATTCATTAGCGCCTCACAACCACAATCCCATTAGCTATATTATATCCAATTTTATCAAAAAGTCAACATTCGAAAACAAAAAAACGCCTAAAAACCACCTAATCTCATTCGCTGTTTTCAAGACAATACCTTAAATCCAAACCGATAGGTCTTGTCCTGACAGCCATCATACAGCTTCTTTCTTACAATTTTGGCAAAATTATTATTTTTGGGTTTCATTCCGGCTACATACCGCCCCAGTGTATTCGGTACAAAATCTACAGTTTAACGCAAAAAACAGCAACTTTCAACAAAAAAAATCAAGCAGCCCAGAATAAACGCATGAATGGATATTCCCTAATTGCCATCTAATTATTTGGTCA
>CAOKJJ010000093.1 GCA_948468465.1 uncultured Eubacterium sp.
TAGCATGAGTAAAACTATGTGTAGTAACAACATGCTATAGGGAAATTAAGTTTATTAATGAAAATTTATTTTCCAAAAAACATGCGTAAATTATCTGTTGTTTTAAATTCATATTACCAGTCTATCCCATAACATGAATTCAGCAGTCCTTTCATTATATCTGACGTCAGTTTCGCCAGTGGCCTTTTCCCGTAAGACATACCTTCCAAATAGTTTCCATATACTATCCTGTATAATTCTTCTTCTGATTCAAACAGCTCGCCATACGTTCTATAAAGATAGCTCAGATAATCCGGTTGAAAGACAACTGCTTTCTTTATGCATTCCTGTACTAGATCAGTATGAACCTGGTATACTTCCCGCAGTTTTAACTTTTCTATATTATCCCTGATCACAGTATCATCCATAATTTCAATCCCAATCTGGTTTTCATCTGCCAAAAATTCAATTCCGCTGATATAAAATTCAAAAGTCAACAGATCATCCGTACTGTATTTTTTATTATGCGGAGAATATGATATTTTCTCAATACCCTTTACATGATTACATGAATGGCATACAGGCACCAGATTATAAAATGAAACAGCCATGACAGGATATTCTTTTTTATCAAAAAAATGATCCAGGTCACACATGGTTCTGTTGCTGGCAGAATTAACAAAATTCCTGTTGCAGTATGGGCATACCTTCATATCCAGCTTATTACAGAATTCTCTCCTAATCCCGGAAAATCTCTGTTTATATAAATACTCTATCATGAATTTTTTATCTAGTTCTGGCATTACCATCATTCTATTCCCGCAGTTCTGCACAATTTTCCATAAAGTATCATAATCAGCCTGTATTACTTCTGGAAATGTAAATGGATGGCCGTTTATACTGATATTGTTGAAACACCATGAATTGATTGATTTAAGACGTAATATGTACTCTTTCTTATTTTGCTGATTACTGACATCCAACAGCTTATGATATAATCCACGAACTGTTTCTTTTTCATCTCCTTTAAATTTTATAGGAATCACTCGTCTTCTCCCTTTTTTAATCTTTTGATCTTTTCTTCATAAATTCTTATTTTCAATTCCCGCGTATCCAGGCTTCTATACCTGCATTTGTACAGCATTTCATACAGCTTATCCCGGATGATCGGTTCACCGATCAAAGAAATCTCCGCTTTTAATTTTTCTGATTCCTTTTCGGACAGTTCCGGATAAATTACATGCCCGTTTTGCTCCTGAAGCGGTTTCACTGCATCAATGATCGATCGTATCTTATTTTTGGAAAATTCACCTGTTTGCCCCCGTTCGCCCAGAAAAAATGCATCATTGAACAGTTTAAATATATTTGCTCCAAACGTGCTGGTATCCTGCATCTTATGATCTATTACACATCTTCCGTTTTTTCTTGTCAGATAAATAACATTCTTCTGCGGCATGTCCGATAATACAATAGGGCTGAGTTTTGCGGCATTCCTGTATTATATCCTGATACTCATAAAATTCACCAAATTTTATCTTTTTGCGTCTGCCATCATAAAACATATGTTTTAAAACATCTAAAGAATTCATATTAAGCTGTACTTTATCAATACTTTTATCCGCAATAATGCCGTTCCATGCAGGATGCATGCCGTTTGTAAGACAAATCACGCTTATATTTCTGAACCCTTTATTATTTCTGGCCATTTCTTCCAGTTTTTCAGATCCTTCAAACAAGTAAATATCTCTGATACCAGTAAAATTGTTAAATTTGTATATATTACGATAACATATTAACTCACCATTTTCTATGTATACAGCAATGTACATGTTGTTTACATATTCTTCATTATAATCTACATAATCCACATATTCCGGCCCATACTTAATCTTTCTGACTCTCAGATAATCCATAGCCAGTTTATTAAGCAGCGTTGTCTTTCCTGATCCATTTTCTCCAACAATGGCTGTTATATTTGTTATGCAGGAACTGCTGTCAAAAAAATTCTCTGGCAAAATATTTTCGCATTCCTTCTGCCTCAGTTCATGCCTTTCATTACGAAGTGATACATAAAAATTATAATTAGGAGAAAAATTGAATCCCTCATTCCTGATAAAATCATTTGCAGAACCACTTATATATAAAAATATCAATTCCATCTAAATGCCTCACAGTATAATTTTTCTTTTCATAATACCACATCCGTCTTCTTTTGACCATGTTAATACAGATCCATATACATAAATTATAATGGAACTTTTATGATAAAATCCTTTTCTTCAATTCAATATCTGACATGCATAACTATGTACATACCTAATATAGCTGATATAGTATATTTTATCCAAAGTACTATCCTCTGCATAGAAAAAGACATTCACTTCCACCAGCAAATGCCTTTTCCCTGATCATTTTTTATACCTTATCTGTATCGTGCGGAGCACTTTTGATGCGGGATGCCCTTTGGGTATACTATATCCCGTACGATAATTTTTACATTTTAAATCTTTGCAGCTTTCCGTTTCCTCATGATTTCAAGCAGTTCCGCCGCCCCGGCCTTCGTATCTGCCACAATCTCCGCAGGCGTCATACCCTCATATCTTACTGCATTGTATTCCCGTATCTTCCTGATATCATCCAGATCAAAGCGTTCACTGATCTCCGGCTCTTTTATCACAGCTTCCATAGTCACTCCTCCTCTTCTAGTAAAGCTGACAGCGGATAGATCATCAGGTCTTTATACCCCTCATATGTCGTAACAGCTTTTACTCCCTGGATTGTTTTTACATTTACGATGTGCTTAAAGTTCCATGAGACGATCATATCACATCCCGCAAGAACTGCCGCCGCAATATGCCTGCAGTCATCATAGCTTTTTCTTTTCAAAACTCCAAAGTCAATGAATTTTTCCGCAAGGCTTACCGTATTTTCGTTTGTTTCAATTATATTATATTCTATTCTATCTGGTCCAGATAATCCAATAAAATTTCCCGTTTTTGCCTGCTGCATTTATTAATTTCATACACTGCAACATCAGAAATGTATACCTCATACCGTCCTTTTTTAAAAAGTTCCCATACATCCTGCGTTTCTTTCATCCTTTCAGGTGCTTCTTGCTGGTCAAGATAGCTGATTGCCGATGTATCTAAATACACCTTTACTGTATTCATACGCCATTCTCCTTAAAATTCCACTCGATCTCTACCCGTTTATCCTTATAAACATAGATCTTATTGCTGAATTTTGTCGATAATATCCGATAGAACTATTACGTTAGTATAATAAGTTTTTTAATATTCTCGCTTAAAAACAAAAAATATAGATCAGTCTGAGTTAATTGCTGATCCATGCGTTTCAAATTATCGCTCATCAGGGTCAGGATGGATGCAGATGTGCTCCTGGAAGTAAAAAAACTCAAAGACAAAGAGATCCGTTATCTAAAAAACAGCCCGAAAAACATCCGTTATGCGTCAGAATGTTTCCGGGCTGTCTTCATCAATATATGTCATGATATCCTGTACATTGCATTTTATGCTCCTGCACGGGTCATTCACCTGGCAGGTACAAACAGCCGTTTTCGGCACACATATAAAAACGGCATCCATAAAGATGCCATTTCCCCCGCTGTTATTTTAGATATACTTCTTTAGCAGAATCCGCAGCTCCCTTTGCTATATACAGGGCCGTCCTCTCCAGACACATACCGTACCTGAAATTCCATATTGATATCCCGGATCTCTTTTTTTCCATCAATATATTCCTGGTACATCTCCGCCAGTCCCGGCATACACCCGTCACAGGATGCTGAAATATTTCCAAGTGCATCTGATACGATCTGTTCCCGTTCTTTCTTTGTTGTTTCCCTGATCAAATATCCTGGCATCTGTCTGCCCTCCCGTTCTTATTTTTATTATTTGTACATTTTGACGTCAGCTCCAGCATCTTCAATTCCTACAGACATCTTATTTTTTATATATTCTACCATACCCTGTATGACTATTCCATCTTTAAAAACTGTCAGCCTTTATTTTTATGCAAAAAAGGTATCACGTCTTCCATCACCTGATGGGACTCGGAAAATTAAAAAACCTGCCTGTCCACCGAAACCGTGCAGATACAGTATGATCGCCTTACTCAAAAAAAGAGAACAGCCAAACAGCCGCTGTTCTCTTTTTCCAATTCCTTTTTTTGTTTCTAATGGCTGATTTATCAGGCACGCTCAAATTCTGCCGTTTTCCTTCTATCAGAATACACGCTCATTCAAGCGCACAAGATTTCCTCGCCACAACTACCAGCCTGCCGTTTTCCTGTGAATATTCACAGGTGGAAAGCATCAGGATTTGATCCCCGTATTGTAAATCAGTACCTGTTTCAAATATCCGGTTTTTCTCTACAAAATCCTGGCATTCCTGAAATTCCTCTTTCGTCTGATACTGAAAAAACCGGTAATAGCGAAACCCCGGTTCATTTTCGTTCAGTATCCTCGTTTTCAGGACTGCCACTACCTCATAAATACCAGTTTCATAGACCGTATCAAAATGGATTTTCCTGTGTTCCCGGAAAAATTCCTCATCCAAATACATTTTCAATGCGCCGAACATATGGCCGTTTTTCATATTGTGGCCATAGACAACCGTGTTGCCGTCCGGCGGATAAATGCTGTTTTTTTCATCTACAAACAATGCCCCCTCCGCTGATTCCATGCCGGAAAAATCATGATCCAGGTAAAAATTCCTGTCCCCTTCTGCACGCATCACCGGAAAATCGATCTGTGTCCCTGGAATCTGCAGCCATCCGTAAAGTTTCGGGTATTCTTTTGACATTTTCTTATACTGCGGCAGTTTTTCCGGTCTGGATCTTCTCCTATCCTCAGGCTGCATTTTTATCTTTTTTACAGCCGGAGATGTATCCTTTTGCTGCTTTTTTACATCCGTTGCTGTACCTGTTTCCAGATTTTTTACCAGCGGGACTTCTGCATTCCCGGACGCAGATACTTTCATCTGATGCAGGCTCCACTGATCCATGTTCCTCCCGATCTGCCCATGCAGCCATACACACATAAAGCAGGCGGACATGCAGGCAAAAGACATGACAACTGCTTTCCTGAAACGCTCCGTGAAAAAAATCTCTTTTTTCTTTTCCGGTTCTGTACTCTGCCCGCCAGTGCTTTCCATCAGCCATCCAGCAATTTTCTCCAGTTCCTTTTTTTCATCCAGACAGGTTGCCGGAAGATCATTTTTTGCCGGAACCTTTCTGCTGTACGGCTTTTTTTCCGCAGGCATATCTATACCCAGTTTTTCTTTTAGATCCAGGATAAACGCCGCACCCAGTTCTGTCTTAAAATATGTTTTCTGCTGCGTTTCCAGTTTCGGCAGTGCCGTAAGCCATCCCCGCTCATCCAGATCGCAGTGTATGAGCTTTAACAGGCACTCTGTATCTTTCATAAGCTGCGGCCATATTTTTGCTGCCTGCCCTGTTTCCTGTACTGAAATCCATTCCAGTTTTTTAAGAAAAACACTGCCCAGCCTTCCCGGCAGTATTCCTAGCTGTTTTTTTTGCAGCTTCCTACAGTAAAAGCGCATTTGCTCGCTGTTCATGCGCCAGACTGCGGCAATTATTTTTTTCATGTTTAAAAGTGTTTTTTCTTCTTCCGTCCACCTGACAGTCATGCCGCACCCTCTTTCCCATTCTTTTCAAAATACTGCCGGTATTTCTTTTTATACACCTTGTGCCGTGTTTATATTTCTGACTATCACAGATCTGCCTTTTTCTTATTCCATACTGCTCACTTTTATAGATCCGCACCTTTTGCAATCAGCAGTTTTTTATATGCATCCGCTTTTACACGCGGCACAGTGTAAATCGTACCAGAGCCAATCCCGGCAAACGCCTCTGCTCCTGTTTTCTTACTTGTCAGTTTCTGTGTCTGGAGAACAACGGAATCCAGTTTTTTATCCCCATAAAATGCCTGCTTTCCAATCCGTGAAACTTTTTCTGGGATTACAATCCGCGTCATTGCCGTACAATGATAAAATGCCCTGTCCCCAATCGTTTTTACGTTTTTACCCATAGAAACATTTTTCAGGCCTGAACATCCATAAAATGCATTCCTGCCTATGGAAAGAACGCTGTTTCCTATCGATACGCTTTTTAGTTTTTTATGGTTCTTAAATGCATCTGCTGAAATAGCAGTTACTTTGTAAGAAATCCCATTAATTTTTACAGATGCTGGCACGAATGCTTTTTTCACGTTCCGGCTTAATGGTTTCAGATAAGATACTTTTCCTCCTGCAGTGCTGGATTTCGTTACTGTATATACAGCATTTGTTTTTTTATCCGTCAGCTTTGTTCCTTTTGCTGGAGAAGATATTTCATTCTGCTCCATATCATCGGTATCTTCATCTTCTTTTTCCTCTCCATTCTCTCCATCGTCCGGCATTTCTGAAACATTTCCATCCTCTCCACTGTCCGGCGTTTCTGGAACATTTCCAATCTTAACTTTAAATGCCACCTTTAGATCAGGATTCCATCTCAGATTCATAGAAACTTTCACATTTCCATCTGCCAGTGCCGTAAAATATCCATCAAAATATTCATCTCTCGTATACGACAGCCTGTTCTCATCCGATATAGAGATATCCACTTCTAATTCATCCAGTGACACATAAATCTTATCCCCAGTGTTTACTTTGATCGGATCTGATCCAAGTCCCGACAGCCATTGATAATGTATTACGTCTCCATCTTTTCCGGTTACATTATAGGCCGGACTAAATTCTACAGGAACTTTCAAGGCGATTTGCTGGTTACAGACACTGCACCGTACATAACATGTATCCGATACAGCTTTTTCCATTTTGACCTGATGTCCTTTGCAGGTTTCTTTTACCATAAAATCAGCCGGCTCTGCTATGGATATAGAATAAAAATCCAGACTGTATCCATCCACTGTAAACCAATGGATCCTGTTATGATACAGGACCGGCTTACAGCTTGAAAGAAACCCTTTATGCTGGTAGATCTGGCTCACCTGATTTCCATTTTCATCAATGACCGTATAGTAAACCATATCTTTTCTTCCCCAGAGCACCATACAGTTCTGTTCCGAAATTTTTACAGTCTGCGGCGTTGTAACGGTTCCATCCCCTTCATCATAGGAGGTCAGCCAGGAAATCTCTTTATGATTCAAATCTTTATCTATCGCTGCAGCGTAAATATTCCTCGTTTTGCGCTGCGCATATTTCTCATCCTGAATGACTGAATTGCCCACAACCAGATAAGAATCATTCATGATTTCAAATCCGCCGATCGCTGACCCTGTATAGTTTTCACCTGTTTCCCCATAAAATTCCATAATATCCAGGCTTTTTTCTGAATCATTGTATTCGGACTGCAGTTTTCCGCTGGAGATATCATAACCCAACTTACTGATCACTGCTGCACGCGGATAAGCATCTCCCAGATCAGTCATTACAACACTGCTGCCGTCAAATCCGACCTGCTGATCAAACGAATGGGACACATATCCAGGTCCTCCTATGCCGGTTACCGTATCCGTAATCTCCATTGTCTCTGTATCTGCCATGATTGTAGCGTTTGCCTGATGCCGGTGTCCGTCACTCGCTGTATACATTGTATGACAGGTATGGATGATCAGGTTTTTTCCCTTTACATCGATGTCACACCCATAGCCAAATGGGACTGTTGTATTGCAGTCGCTCAATCCCACGCTTTTCAGCCGGTTCCAGTTTAAATCATATTTCGTAATACGGAATACCTCCAGACCATCATCCTGCTCCAGATTGTACTGCCCTGTTACAATATAATATGCATCCGAAGCTGCATAAAAACCGCCCCACAAAGGCAGTTCGCCAGTAAGTACTTTCCGGCTGGACATATGATAGTCTTCATCAAAGGTATCGACCACAATCTGACCATCTGCATTGACCGCTACCCCTTCTTTTATAAAGCGGACTGTCATCCATCCTCTATCAAGAGGCAGAAGATAAGAGGTCTGATCATTTCCCCCTGTATAATGCTCTAATGTTAAGGTACAGTCTCCCCCGTCATCCTGTATTCCATCTGATATTTCCGCCGTTTTCCATGATGTTTCTGCAAATACCGGCTGTGTTACAAATAGAAATGCCAGACATAACATAAAAAACGAAACACCCATATATACTCTTTTCAGATTCTTCATAAAACCGCAGCCGCCTTTCCCTGCTTTTTTATTTCACTATGCCGGCTATATCATACAAGCCGTGCGCCATTTAAAACTCCTGGATCTCTCCATTATAATACTGAATGATCCTCTTTGCATCCATCAGATTCACTTTCCCGTCACTGTTTACATCCGCGTTTTTCTTCTGCTGGCTGTTAAAATCTACTGCTCCGTTGTAATGCTGCATAACAAGCTTTGCATCGGTAAGATTTACTTTTCCATCACCGTTTACATCCCCTGCTGCTGTCAGAGATTCTGCGATCGTAATACGCGCAGGCACATGGTGTTCAATCTCTGCTGCCTGTCCGTCTTCAGAGCCGTTCCATTTCATACGGGTAACACAAAGCGTCGTCTTGCCTGTAGAAGCACCTGATGCCGTATGGAGCTGGATCTGCAGCATCTCGCCGCCGTCCGGTATCGTAATATCTGAGGAATATTGGATTTCAAAATCCCCCGAAGACTGATCAAAAGACCATGACTGTACTTTTCCGCTTTCTGCCGGAAGAATGTCTGCTTTTTCTACCTGAAACAGGCTGCTGTCATATTCCAGTGTGCCAGCTATTGTGTTGACCGCCTGCGGAGACGACTCTTTGCTGCTGCCTTTCAGCTTTACGGACATCATAATCGTATCCCCCTGCCTGCATTCAGATACATCCAGTGTATTCTCAATGTCCCATAAAGCATCTTCCGCGTATGTATGGTTTGAAAATCCAAAAACTGCCACCATCAGTCCCAGTATAACCGCTGCTATTTTTTTTAATTTCTTCACTTTTTTTCCTCCCCGTGTTTCCTTACTGCCAGAACCAGTGCCAGAATACCACAGGCAGCAGCAAGAACCAGTAATATATCGCTGCCGATTCCTGCGCCTGTTTTATAATTCCGGCCCGGCCTGGAACTGCCTGCATCTGATGAAGAAGCAGCCTGTGCATTTTGTACAGAGACACTCTGGGTTCCGCCTTCTGCAGAAATGGACATTTCCTGTGTACTGCCTGCAGTCGTATCAGATACAGCATTCTGGATACTCTCGTTATCTGCACCTGCTGTATCTGCTGCACGTTTTCCGGCAGTGCTGCTTTCTGCTGATTTACCAGTGTCCTGTCCCGGTTCAGAAGCTTTCAGGTCTACGGTATCTGTCTGATTCTTTGTAGTATTTTCTTTTTTCCCGGATGTTTCCGGCACACACACCTGGCTGGAAACCCGGCAGTCAGAAACATTGGATAAATCTGCATCTGTCATGTCTCTTAAAGACAGTGTAACCGGAATCGAAGAAGTATCCGAAACTGCCTGAAAACGGACGGCTGCTATCATCCCGTCTGCGGAATAGCTGCTATCACAGACTACAGATAAATTTACCTCGCTGCCTGTGTCGGATGCCATTTTCATATCGCTGCCGGAAAAGCCGCTGCTCCAGGATGTGCTGTCATAGGCTAAAACACTGCTGTCATAACTCAGAGCAGCGCCTAATGTGCTAATCGAAGGATTTCCGCTGAGATGAACGCTTATGTTTACATAGTCCCCTGCTGCCAGCTCTGCGACATCTGCGGATGCAGACAGGGACGGGGATGCTGCTGCGTATGCAGTGTGTATCTGCATGATACAGGCCAGCAGCAGGCCTGTGAACAGGCATGGGATGAATTTCCTTTTGTTTTTCATAATCTTTTCCTTTCTTACTTTTCTCTTAAAATTGCGGGTACAGCCATGCGGTTCCATTTCTGGCAGCATGGCTGTGGAAGATTATTTTACTTTGATGCTTTTTACTGTGCTGTAAGAGCCGTAAACCTTTTTGCCTGTTGAATCCAGACGGTAAGCACGGACCCTGACATAATATTTTTTGCCGGATTTCAGTTTTTTCAGTGCTGCGCCTGCAGATGATGAAACTGTTTTTTTCGTAGAAGATGCAGGGAACTTCTTGTTTGTGGAATAAACTGTTTCATATCCTTTTGCACCTATGACTTTCCCAAAGTTTACGGCAAGCTGTCCCGTCTTTGAAGATTTTAATGCAGATATTTTTACTCAGGAAGCCTTGACCCCGCTCCCATCTGTACTTTCTGCCGTGATTATAGCCTGTCCAATACCTACCGCTGTTACCATGCCATTTTGATCTACGGTCGCAACATTTAAATTGTCAGACGACCATTTTAATGTTTTATTCATTGCATCCACTGGAAAGACATCTGCTTTTAACTGCAGTATATTTCCGGTATTCAAAGAAGCATCTCCCAGGCTCAGGGTTATCCTCTCAACCTTTTTCTTTTCATCTGTATCAGATACGCCCTTTTCCCTCAACACGACATAATCGTAATTATTACTTTCATATTTTTCTTCTATACTGGATTTTACAACATAATACAATCCATTAGCATCCAGATCATATCCGCTGCTATCTCCACGATAAAAAAATTCCACCGCAACCAGATCATTCTGATTCAATGTCCCCAGTTCTATGCTGGAAAGCACTTCACCATCCACAGTATTTTTATGTACTTCTAAGATTGCATTTGCAGGCACTGGCTCATAATTGCCCACAGCTACATGAACTTCTTTTCCATTTCCAAGATCATCTTCAATAGCTGAGACAGATAAATCCGCATATCCCGCCTGCATCTTAAACATATTATTCGATATATCACTATCATCCTGCACCAATGCTTGTACCGTGATTTCCCTTCTCCCAATTGTATCTGGAACTTTATATTCAGTTTCCAAAAGTGCACTCTCCCCTGGAAGAATATTGACTGATTTTACAGTTTCCTGCCCCTCTATATCAATGCTGCATCCTGTTACAGTCCTTGTCCCAAGGTTACGGACTCCAACATATACCTTGGTATTCTCACCCGGAATCTCTGTTCCGTCTTCAATATAAGCGTTTACAACTTCTAAATCTGGTGCTTTGACCACCTGTAAGGAACAAATTTCTCCAGGTCCTGCTGTACTTCCCTTGCGGTAAAGGAACTCCATATCCCCATCTGCATTAAAGTACCCGTCCGGCCTAAAAATATCCTTATTACTATCAGATAAAAATACCTGCCGCGTCCATTTCCCAGATTGTGCGTCATACAGACAACCAGCCAACTGATATGTCTGATCATCATCTGCCTCAGGCCAGATAATGGCCGCCTCGCCTTTTTCACCATTAATTACTGTAAAGTTTTCCGAAATCTGCACATCCTCCCCACCGCTGATGATATGCTTCTGCCCGGATTTTTCTAAAACATGAATCCCGTCCACAGCATACCAGAACAGTGCATCATTTCCCTGATATCCTGCATATTGAGGCATTGCGTCATATGTATTGTTTTCCGTCAGCCTTTCTATAGAACCGTCAGACGCATACAAATATATCTCCCTGTCATCGAGTGTATTGAGGTCTTTATCCATGTCTATGCACACTGCCGCTGTCACATTACCCCCTGGAGCGGAAACATCATAAGACACCGGCAATCCCTGGGATAGTGTGAACTCCCGATCAACAGATGCACCATTGCACATTCCTGTCATGAAAAGAATATTGTCGCCTGACATTCCAAAAATGTTGCATGCAGTATTCTTCAAACCAACTTCTGTAACATTTCCTTCCGTGTCAATATAAATACGTGCATTATTATAAGAAGCTGCCGGTGACGATCCAAGAACCCCTGACGCTTTTTCAAAGCTTCCCGTGTCTTTATTCCAGACTGCATAACAAATCCCACTTGACTGCAAAGCCTGTTCCATTCCAGAAGCATTTGTTATACTATCAGCATAATTCATCCATGAAACAGCTATTCTGCCGTTGGACGCAGCGAGATACGGGTAAAAGTCCCCTGTTCCATCGTCATCTACTGCAACCGGACTGCTCCATTCGCCAATAACACTATCGTAAACCATGTAGACAAGTTTAGTGCGATGAACCACATCCCGTGAGCTGTCCTCTGTCAAGAATACTGCAATTGTTGTATCTCCTTCCTGCACAATGATTGGTTCAGACAATTCTGAAGCTCCTTCTATCAAAAGCTTTTCCTTGAGATTTGACTTTATGCCTGATACATTTTTCAAACGGATTGTTTGATTTCCACACCATTTTGCTTCAGATTCTACTTTATCTGGCAAAACATAACAGTCTCCATTATAAATATCCATTCCATCTAAAGCAGGATTTTCCCGTACACTGTCCAATTGTGCTTTATCATCTTCTGCTTTATAAAGAGGATAAGTTCCATTTAGCATTTCCTTTGAATAATTAAATCCCAAAACACTGGCCTTAATGCTCAGCCCGCCTTTTAAATCAGACTGCATTAGCTTCAATGGAAATTTAATCACCGATGGCATAAATGCGCTTCCTTCAAATCCCAGTGTTACTGCATATAAAACGCCTACTCCGCCTCCGACACTGAATGACGGTGTTATCTTTAGCTCAGTGCTTCCTCCAAATTTTTTTGTACTTGTATCAAAAGTAGCCTCACCATTAAGCTCCCCATTTACCCCTAAAGATTCCTCCATATAAACTGGTACAGGCCCTATTGCATATTGCTGCTGGAATTTTGTTCCTGCATTTATCACTATCCTGATACCGCCTGTCAATGGTGTTGTACTGTCTAGTGACAGGTCATTTTCCAGCCACCCATACCCCGTTGCGCTGATTTTTGCCTTTTCTGTCCAGGCAGTTTCCAGGTTATTCTTTTTTGCAATATTATTCCATTCTGTAAGGGATAAGTCATCCATCAGATACGTTGGTTTTTCTTTGCAGTACTTTTTCCATTTTTCCCATGCTTTATCGTCAAAAACATCAATTCCATCACCTAAGTCAGCTCCAAGCATGATACGGATTTTTTTACCATTCCTCTTTATAGTTGTCTTAATCTTCCCAAGATCAAAGGACAATTTATCATCATTTAAAAATGGAACCGACTTATCTTTCTCCTGTACATTTGATTCACTGCTTTCATTTAAAATTGAAACATAATTATCATTCTCAAATGAAATAGTATTGTCTGTCGGCAGAGTGACATATAATAGCTTACTCTCACTTTCCGTTCCGTCTGCCGCTACCATTTTTACGTATACACGGCCACTTCCAGCAAGATCGCGCCCAATATTTAACCGAAAAACACCATCTTCGCTCTCATAATGCTTATCTCCGCGCCACAAACTATAATACCCCGGTTCTTTTCCATTCCACACACCACAAATACGGAAAGTAACTGTTTCGTTTCTTTCAAAAAAATCACCCGTACAATGTTTTGCCCTCCCACTTCGATAATGAACCATTGTAGATATATATGGATTAACATCGTCACCTTCCTTTTTCTCTTCCAACATAAAAGCAAACCGATTTGTATTCCAAAGATCCACAAGTTCTGAACATACAATTGGTGTATAAAAAATATAATCCCTATAACCATCTTTTGTTATTGAAATACGCTTCATAGCAGAAGGCTCCAAAAGCGTATTCGTAATATATACCATACCCTTGTCATCTGTGACAGCTTCTCCAATACCCTCTATTTCTACTCTTGCTCCTTCTGTGCCAATTTTTGAGCCATCATTTGTTTCACAATGATCCCAATCCGTTACATGAATTGCTATTTTTAAATTATCAACAGAATCCGTAGGATTTTCTGATGGTTTTTCATCGTCATCTCCAGTTGAATCTGATTCAAAGTTAATTTTTACGGGTGTTAGTTGAATATTATCTATCGTCCCATTTCCTATTTGACCAGAACCATTATTTCCCCAACAGTACAAATCTCCATTCGTTGTAATTGCTGCACTATGCCAATTTCCTAAAGAAACTGCCGCTACATTGCCTAATACCTTTGCAGACGTTGCCCATTCTACTCCACTTCCCACTTGCCCTGTATCATTGTGTCCCCAACATTGTAAGTCCCCATTCTCCATAATAGCTGCATTATGGAATGCGCCTGAAGCAATATCTGTTACATTGCTAAACGCTTTTGTGGGTATTGTTTTCTTCCCATCTCCACCCCAATAATACAGATCCTTATTTGCTGTAATAGCAATGCTACCATTAGAACTTAGAGAAACTGCGGTTACATTATCTAACACTTTTATCGGCGTTCTCTGCTTAGTTGTCGTTCCATTCCCTACTTGCCCATATTCATTATCTCCCCAACAATACAAGTCTCCATTCGTTGTGATAATTTTATTCCCTGTATATGAGTAATTCATAGAATACAATAATATAAAAAGGCGGTGTTGTATTTTATGGAAGAATTTTTTCGTCAAAGGCTTGTGCAGCTTCGCAGTCAGAAAAAGGTATCGGCAAGAGATATGAGCCTTTCTTTAGGACAGAGCGAAAGCTACATCAATAAAATTGAAAACGGGAAGGCACTTCCTTCCATGCAGGTTTTCTTTTATATCTGCGAATATTTCGGCATTTCACCAAAAGATTTTTTTGACAGTGAAAACCGCTGCCCTGCAGCAGTTCAGGCACTGACTGAGGACTTAAAGATGCTGACAGATATCCAGATTGCCAGCATTGCTGACATCGTTAAGCAGCTTAAACGATAACACATCAGAATATGGCAGATACATACTGTATGAAATTCATTGAAAAGGAGTTATCATATGTCTGAAATAAATTTTAAAAAAGCAGAAAAAGGAATGTTCATCAAAGAATCCATTCATATTCTGCATGAAGCATACATTGAGAAAAAACTGGTCCTATTTATAGGCGCAGGTGTCGATCATGATTCCGGCCTTCCTCTCTGGGGAAAATCTATAGAAATCTTTTGCAATCACATGAATATAGATCCAGAAAAAGCAGATAACTTAAAAATACCGCAGTTTTACTTTAATTCCAGAGGAAAAAAAGAATATGTAGAATTGTGCAGAAAGATTTTTCATTTTGGAGAAAATCTACCTATAAATGCTCTTCATGAGAAAATAATTGATTTCAATGTAAATACGATCATCACAACAAACTATACGCATTTTTTAGAACAGGAAATGGATAACAAAGGACACATCTACAGGACAGTCTGTCAGGATAAAGATTTGCCTTATATTAAAAATGAAAATCTGATCATTAAAATGCATGGTGATTTTGAACATGACAATTTTGTTCTAAAAGAAGATGACTATTTAAATTATAGTGATAATTTTCGCTTAATTGAAACATATATTAAGGCTGTAATCGCCAAAAATGTGGTTTTATTTATCGGATATTCTTTTCAGGATCCTGATGTCAAACAGTTATTTTCCTGGGTTAAAAATATTTTAGGAAATGATTTTCAGCAGGCTTATATGTTGGCAGGATTTGATCACTATGATGAAAATGAATTTGAATATTATAAAAATCTTGGAGTAAATGTCATTTTTACTGAGACCTTTGGCGAGAATCGTACAACAGCCCTTTTAAATGTAATGGACCTAATCAAAGACGGAGACCCCAAAAACCTGTTAGATATAGAAGCAGCGGCAAATTATTTTAAGCCATATCTGAACTTCAATTATATATTAGGCCGATATCTAAAAAAAGGCCTTGCAAAATGTAAACTAGAAACAAACAGCTATTTATTAAGCGGCTATCGGCCTGTTATGGAAAACATAAACAGCGATATCAATAAACTTTTGCTGATACTATCAGAACGAATCACAGAAGAAGTATTGGATCCTCATGATCCCTATAGTGTTATCGTTCACATACTGCAAAAGAGCGGCATTGATCAAATAGAAAGGTTATATGATAATAATGGAGCCAAATCACCAGCATATATAGATATCCCGCATAAACAAAACAAATTGATAGATTTGATCATAACTTTTGATTATGAACCAATCAGGGCAGAGGCAGAACATAATGAATTTTTTAAGAAGGAGGATGAACAATTTTATATGCATCAGGCATACATATACTACACTTTGGAAGAATACGTAAAAGCCTACACGTCACTGTCTGCTGCAGCAAAAATATCCTTTCAGAAACACCGTTTTTACACCTATTATATTGCACAGTTTAATAAATGCAAGATCAACGCCTGCATTCAATGGTCTTCCCATCATATACCACAAGACATTTGTGATGAGATCAAAAAAGACTCCGAACACATAAACCTGAACAATATCATTATGGATATGCCAGATTTATCGTCCACGGATAACCAGATGTTAAAGGATCTGGACTCCTTTCAGCTTCAGTATTCTTTGTTTCAAGATGCATACAGAATGTCACAAAAAGTAAAAAAGCAGCAGGATACAAGTTATTTTATCTTTGCAGGGATTCCAGACTATGCCGCTTTAGAATGGATGGTAAAGGATTACTATTACTATCTGGTATGCAACCACCTTATGATCGACCACTATAAAGAGGTTCAGGAATTATTTATTTTATATGTCAAAAGCATGTTCGCAAGTGCAACGACCCCGGATCAGCATGGAATGATAGGACTTAACGAAACAGGAAATATACATGCTCCTGATATTGGAATATTTGAGCTATTCCTCATCATAAAATATATGCCGGAAAAAAATATCATGCAGATGTTTTCTCAGCACGGAAAGGATACCATTCCTGTACAAGAAAACTGCAACGAATACATGACAACTGTTATTAAAAATTTACGAAACCAAAAAGGCCAAAGATATGATCATGAATTCTGGAATGGCTTATTGGTTCTTTCTTATATGGACATAAAACCAGAGTTAGCAGAAGATGCCATTGACCGCATTTCAGAGAAATTCAACTGGCTAATCTGTCAAAATCATTTGGAAACATTATACAAATTCTTAAATGCCTGTTATTCACAGCATGCATTTAAAAATAAGCAGGACGGAGAATTTCAGTTTACCGATTACGCGCTTGGCCGATTTTTGCAAGTTCTGATATGCAATGCGGAATTTACAGATGTTAATTTACACCGTTACTGTACAACCATTCAGAATACCGCATATATTTTTTATCATATATACCATGAAAATCCGGATCCGAATATAAGCAACCTGTTAGCCAGTAAAAAAAATTCAATACTCGCAACTATATACCCGTACTGTAATGAGAAAAATAAACGGCAAATTGAAGAATGTTTTCAAAAAGAAATAAAACAATTTACATGGAAATTTTATGGACTATACTATCAGATTGTCAGCAATGATATTATAAAACCAGACAAAGATTATGAACAGCTTATTTTTTCTAATATAAATGAAATAAAAAAGCAGAGCCAGGGAGTTTATCCAAATCAATATGAAAACATACTTATCACTATGATTAATCTGAAAATGAACCATAAAATATTGAATATGGAAAAACTGAATGATGTTCTGAATCATTCAGAAATGACTGAAATTATATTTTTAAACGATACAGAACACTTTGATTACAACGAATTTAATCTTGACTGGCTTCTGTATTTTAGTGAAGAATTACTGAATGAAATAGCCAGTAATAAAACTGCACGAACAAATATCGCTAAAATATATGCCGAAAAAATGGAAAACGGCAAAGTAAACGAACAGCTCCTAAAAATATTTTTTAAACATTTTATTGAAAAGCAGGATACATGAATCGTTGCAAACGGGCAGAACCGGTTTTCCAGTTTTGCCCTCATCTGTATCACACTATTTCTGAAAAATCTCCCCTGCAGATTCCTGCCAGATCCACAATATTACTACTATCATTTCTGATCACAAATACTTCTCTGCTTCTCCAAAAGTAAACTGATGGTTTTTAACCAACAGCTCCTTAATTTGATCATCACTGACTCCTAACTCCCGGAAACTTTTTACCATACACAAAATGTCATTCTTTTTCGTGTCTTTTTTCACGCTTTCCCTGATTTTATTGATTTCCGGCTCCATGATTTCCAATAATGCCTGGCACACGCTCCCATCTCCTCTCAATTCTTCTACAACACATTGATTTGCCCGAATACTTACTTCAAAAACGGACTCTGCAAGCTCTCTGTCAAGTTTTGTTTCATCGTTTCTATTTTTTTAGCAGCTCTTCCATATCCTGCTTTCCCATTTTATCAGATTACGCCCTCAGCCACACATGTTTTTTTCTGTCCAGTTCCCTGGATACAATGATCTGAGTCGGAAACAAAACAGAATCCATTACATAATAAATACCGCGGTATGGGTTTTCCAAAGATCAATTTCCAAAGGTCTGGTATAAAAGCCAAAATAAATCTTCACAATAAATACATTCTCTAAACAAAGGAATTTATTGTGAAGAAATTTATACAGGCAAACGCAAGGTTATTCATAAAAAGAAATTTTATAGTCATGCGTAACAAACTTTAATCCATCTGCCTTTGCCATTCCAGTGCTATCACATGTCTGTCCTCGATCGGCAGCATCCGTTTTCTCAAAATAATGTAATAAACTCATCTGGAATCCGAAGTGAATACCATATAATAGACAACGAATGAAAAGCTATATATCCATTAACTTTTCCTTGAGAACACAAATCCATAACCGCTTTTGAAGAATCCCGAAACCGA
>CAOKJJ010000094.1 GCA_948468465.1 uncultured Eubacterium sp.
ATATTCATTACAGATAACGGACACGGTATTGCCGGGGAGGATATACACCACATATTTAAGAGGTTTTACCGAAGTAAAAACACTTCAGACAGTCAAGGGATTGGACTTGGACTGCCATTAGCAAAGGCTATTGTTGAGGGACAAGGCGGTATTCTTTCTGTTCAAAGCGAGCGATTACAAGGAACAACCTTTACATTGTCCTTTCTTACATAATTGTAAGCTTAAATTCATCTGCTTGTAAGGTCAAGGTGCTATCCTTTATCGGGAAAGGAGGTACTTAAATATATGGAAATATTGAAAGTACAAAAATTATGCAAAACATACGGAACGGGTGCGGTAAAGGTTGATGCCTTAAAAGATGTGTCCTTTTCTCTGGAAAAGGGAGAATTTGTTGCTGTTGTCGGTGAATCTGGCTCTGGGAAAAGCACGCTGCTAAATTGCCTTGGTGCATTGGATGTTCCTACTTCTGGCTTGATTACCATAGACGGAAGCAATCTTTTTACGATGAAAGAAGAAGAACGCACGATTTTCAGAAGGAGAAATATCGGATTTATTTTTCAGTCTTTCCAGCTTGTATCTGAATTGACCGTTGAGCAAAATATAGTATTTCCGCTTCTTTTGGATTATCGCAAACCGAAAGCCTCTGATATAGAAGAAATATTAGAATTGCTTGGCTTAACAGACCGAAGAAACCATTTGCCAAGCCAGCTTTCTGGCGGTCAGCAACAGCGTGCCGCTATTGGCAGGGCATTGATTACAAAGCCAAAGTTAATTCTTGCGGATGAGCCTACGGGCAATCTGGATAGCAAAAACAGCCAGGATGTTATTGATTTGCTGACAAAAGCATCCAGACATTACCAACAGACAATTCTTATGATTACGCACAACAACAGCCTTACTTCTATGGTTGACCGTGTATTGCGTGTCATAGACGGCGTACTGACAGACTTGGGAGGTAATGCGAATGAAAAGTTATCTTGACCTTGTTCCTATTTCTGCAAAAGTACACCGAAAGCAAAATCGTATGTCTATTATTTGTATTGTATTGGCGGTCTTTCTGGTAACGGCTATTTTCGGTATGGCTGATATGTTTATCAGAGGACAGATTTTGCAGGCACAACAGGAAAAAGGAAATTGGCATATTGTAATAAAAAACATAAGTGATGAAGATGCAAATTTAATAGCTTCCCGTCCAGATGTAGCTACCGCAGCTGATTACGGAGTCTTGAATTATCGAGGCGAGCAAAGCTACACTTTGTCGGGGAAAAATGTAGTGATATGCGGCAGTGATGAAAGTGCTGTTACAGAAATTTTCACTTCATTGGAAATAGGTACATTTCCCGCAAACGAAAATGAAGCATTGGTAACAAATAATGCAAAAAATATTCTGGATTTAGAGATCGGAGAGCAAATTGTTATCACTATGCCGGATGGGAGCGAAATATCATACACAATATCGGGTTTTATAAATGACACGGCAGGACTTATGAGCAAAGACTCTTATGGTGTATGTTTGACAACTGAAAGTTTTCGTGCCATTTACCCAGATGGTACAAGCAGTAATCCCGCTGACTACACAATGCGCTTATTGAAATTTAAGAGTACCCGAAATATTCAGAGCAACATAGCTGTGATTAAACAACAGTTTGGATTATCCGATGAACAAGTATCCGAAAATACAGAATTGCTTGGACTATTAGGACAGAGCCGTAATTCTTTTATGTTACAGGTATATGCTGTTGCTGCCATATTATTTATCCTTGTTCTGGTTGCAGGCGTATTGATGATTACAAGCAGTATGAACAGCAATGTGGCACAAAGAACAGAGTTTTTTGGAATGGTGCGCTGCATAGGGACAACACCGAAACAAGTGATGCGGTTAGTACGCAAAGAGGCTTTGAATTGGTGTCGCTTTGCGATTCCGCTTGGTGTTGCCGGAGGTATTGTATTGGTTTGGGTATTGTGTTTTATTTTACGGCAGCTTAGTCCAGAATTTTTTGGCGGTATGCCTGCTTTTAGCATAAGCTATCCAAGTGTTATAGCGGGTATTGTTGTCGGTCTGCTGACCGTTCTCCTTGCTGCCCGTTCTCCTGCTAAGAAAGCATCCAAAGTTTCTCCTTTGGCAGCGGTATCTGGAAACGCAAATGACCTGCAGCCTGTAAAAAAAGCGGCGAATACCAAATTTTTCAAGATAGAAACTTCTCTTGGCATTCATCATGCGAAAGCAAGCAAAAAGAATTTTATTTTAATGATTGGCTCTTTTTCGGTAAGTATTATTCTCTTTCTTGCATTTTCAGTGACAATTGATTTTATGAATCACACATTGACGCCTTTACAGCCGTGGACTGCCGATATATCTGTTATCAGCCCAGAAAACACCTGCTCGGTAAAAGCTGAATATATTGAGGAATTGCGGCAAAATTCCGCCGTAAAAAATACTTATGGACGAATGTTCGCTTACAATGTTCCCGTAATCGTAAATGGTGAGGAAAAAGTTGTTGACCTTATTTCCTATGAAGATATGCAATTCGATTGGGCTAAGGATTATCTCTTGTCTGGCAGCTTGGAAAAAGCACAAAGTAAAAATAATGCAGGACTTATCGTCTTTGACTCACAAAACGACATTGAGACAGGCAATGTCATTACTTTAAATCTGAATGGAAGCCAAGCAAATTTGGAGATTGTCGGTGTGGTATCGCAATGTCCGTTTAATAATAGCCCAGGGGTTGGAAAACTAATTTGTTCCGAAGATACCTTTCGGAAATTAACGGGGGAAACGGATTATACTATCATCGACATACAGTTATCTAAAAATGCTACAGAAAATGATGTCAGGGATATTCACAGTTTGGTAGGCTCACAGTACACTTTTTCTGATGAGCGAATGGGTAATAGCAATACCCGTGGAGCTTACTATTGTTTTGGTCTTTTCATCTATGGATTTTTGGTACTGATTGCATTGATTACGATATGCAATATTATAAATAGTATAGCCATGAGTGTGGCTGCAAAAATGAAGCAATACGGAGCTTTTCGAGCGATTGGATTAAGTAACAGGCAACTGGCTAAAATGATTGTTGCCGAAGCATCTACTTATGCAATCACAGGTATTATCTGCGGCAGCGTTTTGGGAATCGTTTGCAACAAGATTTTATTTAGCAAACTTATAACCTATCACTGGGGCGATGCATGGAGTGTTCCCTTAGTTGAACTTGGTATCATTATTATTGTTGTAGTCATTGCAGTAATTTTGGCAGTCAGAAATCCAATTAGGAAAATGAAAGAAATATCCATTGTCGATACAATCAGTGCATTGTAAATAATAATTTCAATTTATCATAAGGGCGGGCAATTCTTGAATTAGGAATTGCCTGCCTTTTTTAGCTTACTGTATTGTAAGCCTGCTCTAGCCAAAGAGCATTTACAAGCCATCCGCCATCCACTTGCGATACATAGTTCGCAGGCGCTTTTAATGCATTTATTATCAAATCCATTTTAATCATCAGAACTGAATCCAGCCACATCAAGTACATCTTTCGCCACTTTATCATACACAAGAACATTTATTCCCTGTTCCGTTTTCAAATATTCCTTTTGATCAACCAAAACGGATAGTTGTCCCTGGCTGCATCTGACTGCCAGATCAGAGCTGTCCAGATTAAAGTGTCTGAAATAATTCTCTTTTGCGTTTTCCTTAAAAATCATCTGCCCCTGATCCAATACGCATATCTTGCCTGCCGGCTTTTGATAGATGACTACGAAACATTCCTCCAACTGCCGTACCATTTGCATATAATCAGAAAATGAGCCATTTTGTTTCTGTCTCTTTAACATCCTCCGATACAGCTGTGTGTGCCGCAGCTGTCTGCTGGCCTCTTCCCAATCTTGATAACGGTAATCGCCGCGCCTGTCAGGAATATCCTGATGCGTCCTGATCCATTCCGCCAGATACTGCGTATACTTTAATGCTCCATAATAATTTAAATGAGACGGTTCGAGCAAATCTTCTGCAAAGTCAATGTTCATTTCTGCGATGCTATTGCTGTCAATATATGGGATGCCGTATTCCTGTGCAATCTGAAATACGTAATTGTATGCGTTCTGCTTTTTTTTCGTCTGATTCAGATAAGGTGCATTGACAAACAGCAGCCGGATATTCTTCTCCTGACACAAAGCAATCAGTTTTCTCACATAGCATTCTGTTTTTTTGCTGACCGCAGCTGCCTGGTCAAATCCTGTCCGGTCAGTATTTTGCCATTGTTCCAGTTCTTCTTTTGATATAACATGAAAATCAGGCTTATATCCGTTATACCGCTGTTCTTTTTCCGCGGACTGCGCGTATCTTGTATGATAATATGGAAATGAAAAAAAGGCGCCTATACTGTCCAGCGTCTTCTCCTTCTCATTCACCGCACGTATCGCATTCCATTTTTCCGCGGACGGCTTCATGCTGATCAGGCTTGGCAGTGATGCTGTGCCTATTTTTTCTTCTTTTCGGTATAGTGTGCAGACATCAAATACAACTAATTTGGGCGACTGCGTTTTTAATGCTTCTTCCAGAAAATAATAGCTGATCCACACCGGCTGTCCCGGCGATGCCAGAAGATAGCTGGCTATGCCGTATTCGTCATACAATTTGCATGTATTTACACTATAATAGACATGACTGCTGCCGATAAACAGGACATCCACCGTATCGTCTTTCAGCCTGTAAAAATCGGCCAGCTGCACACATCCTTCATCCGTCTGATTAAGCGTCACCTTGTGCAGTCCGAATATGAGCGCCGCAAACATAACAAAAAGAAACAATGTACTGCATAATTTTTTCATGATCCACCTCTAAAACGAAACCTCGTTGTCTGTTTTGCAGTTTTCCCACTTCTTCGTGATTTATGCATATCGCTGCGAAAGATCATCTCAAAGGTGTAATGAACGGAAAATCCACTATTGTAAAGACTTTAGAAGTTATTTTTTAATTTGTATAACTTTTATTTCTTAAATAAATCGGAATGTGTTCCTGTTCTGTCAAGCATTAATTCATCATTATCTATTCTGTAAATTAACAACCAGTCAGGGGAAATGTGGCATTCCCTTTTTCCGGCAAAGTTTCCTTTTAAATCGTGGTCTTTATTTTGAGGAGGTAACTGTTGTGGTATTCTTAATGTATTTACAATAGTATATAATAAGCTTAAATCGTAATTCCTTTTTTTGCATAGTTTTAAATCTTTTGTAAATTTGGTAGTAGTTGATATTTTTAACATTCTATTCCTCCAACAGCATATCAAAGAAATCTTCTGTTGATCCTGTAAAACGTTGTCCGGTTCCGTTTTTAAGCATTTCATCACCTTCTTTTATGGCTTCTATTGTTTCATTATTTGGTATGTCTGCAAATCCAGTTAGATTTTCTAATATACCAACAACATAAATCATTTTTTCATCATCAATTACATTTAATAATTGTACAGCTTTTTCACGATTACTCATTATTTATATCCTTTCTTTCAATTTTTTCGTTTATGGAGCTTAAAACAAAAGCCCTTAAAGACATATTTCTTTTAGCTGCTTCACTTTTAAATCTCTCTGCTTCTTCTGGCTTTACTCGAATAGATAAGTTTTTCAGTTTATTTAAGTATTTTTTTGTGGCTTCTTTCTGTGCATCTGTATAATCTTTTCCCATACGCATATACCTCCCTATTTACTATACTATACCATAACAAAATATAACATGCTATATACAATCTGCACATATAACATGCTATATATTTGTGTATAATGTATATTGATATATAACATGCTATATACTATAATTAATTCAGAAATTAAAACATAAAAACAAATCTTACACAACTACAATCAGAAAAAGGCGATACATATGAATTTACAACAAAGCCAACCAGAACAAACCCAATACAATCAGTGTAAAAGTTTTAACGTATGTTCAAACCAACAGCACAACCCTAAAATCAGATTCAAAGACATATCAAGCATTGATTCACTCATAGATTATGCTATTAGCGCATTGACAGAGAAAGCCCCGTCATATTTCCACGAATATGAGAAGGCTTTTACAAAAGAGATTCGTGATTTCGGGGTTGCGTTTATTCAAGATTGCAAAAATGGAACACTGTTAAAATTATCAGATGAAGCGGTCGAAGAAAACGTAGAAAACAGAATAAGTGATGCTCTTGACGCTTCATGCATATTGAATCATGAACATTTCAAAGCTGGCATTCAGTTTGGTGCATTGATGATGATGCAGTACTAGTTTGCTTGATAGTGATATCAAAGAATTAGAAGCTGAAATTATGCAACTGGCATAATCAACAACTTAAATCGCTGCGAAAAGAAAGGGGCCTTATTCGGCCCCTTTCTTTTAAAAATATTTAGAATACTTTATATCCTGCGCCGGGAAATCCGCAGCTGTCCATACATGCTGCTCCCGCATTTTTTCCTCGGTCACGTTAAAGTACTGATAACTGATTTTATTACCTTTGTCCGTATCGTCCCATGTGCAGTCTATATATCGGCAGCTGCTGCCTGTTTTTACATAGTTCCAGGCATGCGACACTCCTGCGGCCCTGCCGCAGACTGCCATGGACTGCAGGCCGCATTTTTTTGCCATCAGATTAAAGGCGGCTGCATAGCCCTGGCAGACTGCCGAGCCGTCTACGAGCGCCCCATATGCGGTAAATGCGTCATCGTACTGATTGCCTGCCGCTGCCACCCGTTCATTATAACTGCATGTCCGAATCAGATAATTGTGAATCGCTTTTGCTTTTTGCTTCGCGCTCATTCCTGATTCGATACATTCTTTTACTGCGTCTTTTGCCGCTTGGTCTGCCGCTTTTATCTTTTTATCCTGTTCCTTTTTCGACAAAGAGCTGCCCCTGTGATAGCCGTACGTGCCGTTTGTATTGCGCCACACGACAGTATTGTAATTATACTCCGGGTGCTGCTGCAGCATCTTTACAAAAATCGGATAATAAGATTGCTCACTGTAATAGTTTGTTGTATACTTTCTGTTTTTCAAAGCCTTCGCGGCTGCTTTTACCGCCGCGGCCTCCGAGTTCAGGCGTTTGATTTTAATAAATGCATCCTCTGACAGTTCGATCGTATATTTCGCGTTTGCGCTTGCGCTGTTGGTCTGTTTCTGAAAGCGTACGCTCCCTGCCAGCATGCGGTTCTGGCTTTTGGCAGCCTCATTCAGCGCATTCCGGATCTGTGCCGTTGTGTAATTGGAAGGCGCGGTAAATGTAACCGTCTGCTTTTTTTGTTTGATTGCCTGTGCAAATGTCTGCTCAATCTGTTCCAGATTCAGCGCTTTCGACGACGCCTTTGCCTGCTCAGGCTGACAAAAAATCATTCCTGCAAAAAGTAGTGCAAAACAAATGACTGACAGGCATATGCTTTTTGCTTTTTTCAAATTTACACTGCTCCTTTCTATTTATCATAAAGCCTTCTGTTTATCATAGCGTTTTCTATTTATCGCAGAACTGCCGCTTAAAATCTCCGCAGCTTGTCTGTTCCGTCGTCTACCGTATTTTCAATGGATTTGATAATTACATCATAGCTATACTCTGGATTGACTTTTACGGTCACCCGGTCCCCGGCTTTATGTCCTAAAATCGCCTTCCCAATCGGTGAATCAATACTGATCATCCCTTTCAGGGAATTTCCGCGGACCGTCGTCACCAGCTTGAACGTTTCTGTCTCGTCATCATCCTCGAAATAAACGGTTACGGTATTATCAAGTCCTACCTCGTCCGTATTGGATTCCGCGTCTATAATCTGCGCCGTTTTAATCATTTTCTCCAGATAACGGATTCTGCTTTCGTTTTGATTTTTATCTTTTTTCGCCGCATGGTACTCAAAATTTTCACTTAAATCCCCCTGCGCACGCGCTTCCTTTACGGCCTCCAGCGCCTGCTTTCTGACAACAAGCCTGCGGTATTCGATCTCCTCCTCCATACGTGCAATGTCTTTTCTGGTCATTTTGTCATGCATACTTATCCTCTTTTCCAACTATGGCTACTGGATTTCCAATACCTTATAATCCTGATCTTCCACTGTTTTTTTCAGTATATCATCTTCGATCTGCGCATGGAACTTTACAACTGCCGTTCCGGCTTCATGGCTTACAACCGCCTCGTCTACCTGCTCCAGCGCTTCCAGGCATTTTTTTACTCTTGCCTCACAGTGGCCGCACATCATACCTTCGATTTTCATTGTCTTTTCCATGGATAATTCCTCCTTATGATTTTGATTATTTTGAGTTTTCTTTCTTGCTTTATCTTTGGACGCGTCATGAATGGATACCAGATTCAGGCGAAGCGCATTTGTAACGACGCAGAAGCTGGAAAGGCTCATCGCAGCCGCGCCGAACATCGGGTTTAACTGCCAGTGGAACAGAGGAATCCACACCCCCGCAGCCAATGGAATCCCAATGATATTGTAAATAAACGCCCAGAACAGGTTCTCATGAATATTGCGCAGCGTTGCGCGGCTCAGCCTGATGGCCGCAGGCACATCGAGCAGGCTGCTTTTCATCAGTACCACATCCGCCGCGTCTATCGCAATATCGGTTCCTGCGCCGATCGCAATGCCGATATCCGCTCTTGTAAGCGCCGGCGCGTCATTCATGCCGTCGCCAACCATGGCTACCCGTCCCTGCTGCCTGAGCGAGCGGATCACACTTTCTTTTCCGTCAGGCAGCACGCCCGCGATGACTTCATCTACGCCTGCCTGTCTTCCAATCGCCTTTGCGGTGCGCTCATGGTCGCCTGTGAGCATCACGACACGAATGCCCATATTCTGCAGCTCCCGTACGGCCTGCGGGCTGTCTTCTTTGATGACATCCGCTACCGCGATCATGCCAAGCATCTGTCCGTCTTTTGCAAAAAACAGCGGCGTTTTCCCTTCCGCGGCAAGCTGTTCGGATGTTTGCAGCAGCTGCGGCGATATGTGCGCGTGACCGCCGATAAATCTGCCATTGCCCCCGGCCAGCCTTGCTCCTTCATATACAGCTGTCAGCCCGTTTCCAGGCAGTGCTTCAAATTCGTTTACTTCTTTTCCTTCAATCCCTTGTTCCTTAGCATATTCACGTACAGCGCCAGCCAGCGGATGTTCGCTTTTTCGTTCCAGCGCATCTGCTAAAAAAAGCAGTTCCTGCTCCGTCACACCGTCTGCCGGCACAACGTCTGTCACTTTCGGCGTGCCGTTCGTAATCGTTCCGGTTTTATCCAATGCGACAATGTCTGTCCTGCCTGTCTCTTCCAGCGAGACAGCCGTCTTAAACATAATCCCGCTTTTTGCGCCCACGCCGTTGCCGACCATAATCGCAACGGGGGTTGCCAGGCCGAGCGCACACGGGCAGCTGATTACAAGCACCGATATCCCTCTGGCCAGCGCAAAACCGATGCTTTCTCCCGCTAACAGCCAAACCAGAATCGTCACCGCGGCAATCGCAATAACCGCCGGAACAAACACACCGGATACACGATCCGCCACTTTTGCAATCGGGGCCTTTGTAGCGGCCGCATCACTGACCATGCGGATAATCTGCGACAGCGTTGTATCTTCACCGACCCTGACAGCCTCGCATTTTAAAAAACCAGACTGATTGACTGTCGCAGCAGATACGGCATCTCCATGCGCCTTGTCCACCGGGATGCTTTCCCCCGTCAGCGCCGCTTCGTTTACAGCGCTGTTTCCTTCCAGAACCACGCCGTCTACCGGAATATTTTCTCCGGGACGGACTACGAAAACATCGCCCTTTTGCACCTGCTTAATATCAACCTGCTCTTCCTGTCCGTCTTTGATAATGGTCGCCGTCTTTGGCGCAAGCTTCATCAGCCCCTTTAATGCATCGGTCGTCTTTCCCTTTGAACGGGCTTCCAGCATCTTTCCTACCGTAATCAGCGTCAGGATCATAGCCGCTGACTCAAAGTAAAACTCATGCATATACGCCATTACCCCGTCCATATCTCCACGCATCTGCGCATCTGTCATTGCAAACAGCGCATACGTACTGTAAACAAAAGCTGCCGCCGAACCAAGCGCTACGAGCGTATCCATATTCGGCGCCTTATGCCACAGGCTCTTAAAGCCGCTGATGAAAAATTTTTGGTTCACCACCATAATTATAACGGTTAACAGCAGTTGTATCAACCCCATAGCTACATGATTTTCACTTAAAAATGAAGGAACCGGCCAGTTCCACATCATATGCCCCATGGAGACATACATCAGCACAATTAAAAATCCAAGTGATGCATACAGCCGTTTTTTCAGCACAGGCGTATCATGATCCGCCAGCATTTCCTCTTCCTGCGCGGCTGATGCGCTGTGCTCCGCCGATGCGGCGTTTTTCTGTGCGGCTCCATAGCCTGCCTGCTCTACCGCCTGAATGACTGCGCCCGCATCAGCCGTTCCTTCCACTCCCATTGAATTGGTCAGCAGACTGACGGAGCAGGATGTTACGCCCGGCACTTTTGACACCGCCTTTTCCACACGCGCACTGCAGGCCGCACAGCTCATTCCCGTAACCGTATATTGTTCCATTGTTCCAATCGCCTCCTTTTTGATTCTTGTCTAAGTTCCCAAGCCTTATTTCATTAACTTCTGCAGCACCGCTACCAGTTCATCTACAGTCTCTTCTTTTCCATCCAGAATATCCCTTGTCACACACGTTTTTATATGATTGGCAAGCAGTACCTTATTAAAGCTGTTCAGCGCCGCGTTTACTGCCGCAACCTGCACAAGAATATCCGTACAGTAAGCATCCTTTTCCACCATGCCCCGAATGCCGCGCACCTGTCCTTCAATCCGATTCAGGCGATGAATCAGGTCTTTATATTCCTGTTCTGCACGTTCTTTTATTTTGCCGGTGTCTGTATGGAAGCTGCAGCATGCACCGCCTGCATCTTTCTCTGGCTGATGATTATTATTTTCCTTTTGCTGCATATTTATTTCCTCGTTTCCTTATTCACTTTCTTTGTCGTCTTTCTTTTTCTGTCTTTTTGTTTTACCGTCTTGTACATTATATACCCCTATAGGGTATATTGCAACCATTTTTTACAAAAATAAAGACCTTACAAAAAACAGCTCTGTCGCTTTCTTCTGCAAAGTCCTATATACTATATGTTATGAAATGAAACTCTATGGATACGCAAGCTCAACCCTGCACGTTTTTTTATAACATGCAATACCATATTTCAGCACTTTGCGCATGCTGTCATCCAAAAGCCTCTGTGCATACCTGTTTGCTTCGATCTGTTCCAAAGCTTTCCTGCAGCCTTCTTCAAGGCTTATTCCATCCAGATACTCTACTTCCATTACAATACCAATCTCCTCATCTTCAATTTCGATAAGAATATCACTGTAACCATCCCCGGATTCCCGATTAGAAAATACTGCCCATGATTCTTTATAGGCAAACAGTCCCATTAATATGCCATGATAATAGTTTTCTTTTAATTTCTTTTTCACAAAGGTATCCCGGATGCTGATTGTCTTTTTTAAATACATGCCAAACTGTTTTTCTACTTCTTCTGCATCCCCGCTTTTGACCGCTTCACAAAAACGTTCTACTGTTTTTCCGTCTTTTCGGATACTTTTTGCAAAAAATTCCATAATCTGTTCCGTAAATACTTTGCGGATTTCCATATTTGGAATCACCAGACGGAACAAACCATCTTTTGGTCTGCCCTGCTGCGTTAAGTATCCTGTCATAAACAAAACGCTCCATAGATTGTCTGCCGAGCGGTACAGCTCCCGATATGTCAGATCCGTACGGATTTTTTTTGTTACTGTCTCCCCTGCCACAAGCCTCTCAATCTCCTGTCTGACTGTCACATTGCGCGAATTTTCTATAAAATGTCTGACCACATCATTGCTGCTTGTATTCGTCCAATAGCCTCTTGGCTCCGCATCCGGTTCTGTCCGCATCAAATCACAGTAATTCATCACATCCCATGGACAGTAAATATCCGCGTTTCCAAAACGATAGCCGTCATACCATTCCTTTACTGCGTCATACGCATCTGACTGCTCATAATACTCCAGCAAATCCCTTACTTCCCTGTCCGTAAATCCAAAATACTCCTGATACTCAACTTCTGCAACCGATAATACTTTCAGATTATTCAGACCTGTAAATATACTTTCCTTTGCTATGCGCAGGCACCCGGTCAGCACCGCAAACTGTAAACTGTCATTCGTCTTAAACGCCTGCTCAAACATGTTTCTGATCAGCAAAACCATCTCGTCATAATAATCCTGTTCAAAAGCTTTTGCAAGCGGCACATCATACTCATCTATCAGTATAATCACTTTTTGTCCATAATGCTTTTTGAGCAGATAAGACAATTCCCTCAGGCTGCCGCAAAGCACGGCCTCCTTCATATCCGGCTGCAAAAGCAGCTGAAACGCTTCCTTATCTAAAGGTGTCAGTCTGCAGCTTTCCAGCAGATACTGATGCTTTCTCGCTTCTTCACTGATGATTCTCACTGCCATATCACGTGCTGTTTCATAACTGCCCGCACTGATTCCTTTTAACGATATTGCTATCACCGGATACTTCCCCATATATTTTTCACAGATCTGTGTTTCTCTGGATATTGCCAGTCCGTCAAAAATATCCTTATCACTATCCGGTTCAAAAAAATAACGGAGCATGCTCATGTTCAGCGATTTGCCAAACCGCCTGGGACGGGTAAACAGGTTTACCTTTCCCCAATTTGTGGCCAGTTCTTTGATCATACCTGTCTTATCCACATAATAAAATTCTCCGTTTCGAATTTCCTTAAAATTTTCAATGCCAATTGGAAGTCTGCCGCGCATAATTCCCCCTTCCCACGTTGTTGAAAACGCTGACCGTTTTAGGCGTGTGATGCATTTACGTTAAATTTCTTTTGGAGCTTTTATCCTTATGATACCTGATTGGCATGGACTTATCAAGAAGCATTTGGAATTACGGCTGTTCCCTGTCTGGTTTCGTGGGGATTTTTGTCTGGCTTTATTGCTCATTTGAAAAAGAATAAATCTACTGAAATACATATAAAAAACATAGTCCAAATAAATAAAATATGATATACTGAACAAGATAAAAACACTTTTCTTTTCATGTGAAAGGGGGATATACGATATGCCAACGAACGAAAAAGAGATTAATTGTAATTTATTTGATCAGCTTTCCATTTTGGAACGAATCGAAGCCGTAGCAAAAGAAGAAGCCGTATTAAAACAGATTGAAATAGAACGAAGACAAATAGAACGAAAACTCTATCAGCAACCGCCATTGAAAACTGAATGACGTATATTACAAACATAATGGTTAGATTCCCATAAATAGAATCTAACCATTTTTCATGACTTCTTTATCTAAAACTTCACGAAAGAGATTTATCAGCAACATTTACTCATACTCATATTTCCTCAATATCCCAACTCCAATCGGATACGGTCCCGTATGAACACCCACGGTCGCTCCGATCTGATGAATTTCCACCTCCGGCTCAATTTGATCTTGATTTTTTCCATCCGTAACAGCTGCCAGTGACTGGCAGACCTGTTCCCGAAACGCTGCGGCTTCTTCATAATCATAGCCATATCCGACATTGACCACATACTGGCTGACATCCTGCCCATTCTCTTTAAAAAATGCCGCAATCAGTTCCAGTACTTTATCTTTTGATTTCTTTCTGCTTCTCGCAAGGCCGGATGGAAAGATCTCGCCGTCCTTCATCGTAATCAGCGGACGTATATTCAACGTATTGGCCGCAAGACCCATAAGCTTACCGACCCTGCCGCCATGCACCAGATAGGACATTCCGCCTACTGTAAATAAAATCCGGCCTGTTTCCCGCAGCTTCAGCAGTTTTTGAATATTATCCTCATAAGAAATGCCGGCTTTTTGCATACGGACAGCTTCCTTTACAAACATCCCTTCCAGTACAGTATTCAATGTAGAATCCAGCACTGTAATCTTCGCCTGCGGATAAGCTTCCCTTGTCATTTCAGCTGCCGTCAAAGCCGATTGATAAGAACCGGAAAATTTGGCCGTTATGCAGATGCAGATAACAGGAACCCCCTCCTTTGCGTAACTGTCAAATGCATCTATATAATCCTGCACCGAAGGCATAGATGTCTTTGGAAATACCTTCGGATCATCTACCATTTTTTGGTAAAATTCCCGAATGTCTACTTCCACGATTTCCTTTTGATAGGTCTGACTGTCAAAGGATACATAAAACGGTACTACATCCACATTGTTTTCCTTTGCATCAATCACTCCGAGATCTGACGCTCCATCTGCAATAATCTTATATTCCTGTGTATCCATACTCTCACTCCTGACATGTATGAACCAGAACATTTTTCAAACACGTTCCAGGTTCCGTTTTAACATAGTTTCTGATACTACATTACAGTATAATGCTTTCCAGCGTAATTGTGTATAAAAACTTTATGAAATTTTCTGTTGACAATTTCCTTTTTTTGTTTTATTATGTAGCTTGCTACATAATTGAAGGGAGATTTTTCCAATGCATGAACTCAAGTGTTATTTCAAAAAAATTAACAATCAGCTGGCCTCCAATTTTAACCATGTTCTGAAAAAATATGGACTGACCATCACACAGTTTGACGTACTTGCATTTCTGGCAGAATCCCCACCGGAACAACATACGCTTACGGACATCGCAGCTCATTTTGGGGTCAAACATACAAGCACCATTCATGTTCTGAAAATATTGGAAGAAAAAGGATTTATAGTAAAAAGCAAATCGTCAGACGCTCGTTCCAAAACACTTTTACTAACCGAATGCGGCCGGCAAGTCGTCACGGTTATCAGGCAAAAGGATCCGCTGGTCAGTCAGGTCTTATTCAACGGCCTGTCACAGGAGGATTTACAACACCTGGAAAAAATGCTGCAGATAATTTATGCAAATCTGGAATCTGATGCATTCCGAAATCTTTAACTTCAAAATTGAAATACTATCATACAAGAAAAGGAGAATTGATAATATGAAAGATAAGACAACAGAAATTTTTCGTGACGCCCCGGTTTCCAAAGCTGTTATCAGCAACGTCATTCCATCTATTATTAGTATGATCATGGTGCTGATCTATAATTTAGCGGATACGTTCTTTATCGGTCAGACAAAAAATGCCTATATGGTTGCTGCCGTATCTGTGGCGACTCCGGCATTCCTGCTGTTTATGGCTGTTGGTATGCTCTTTGGCATCGGAGGTACCTCGCTGATCTCCAGGACACTTGGAGAAGGCAATGCGCAAAAAGCAAAAAACGCTTCTTCCTTTTGCTTTTGGACCGGACTGTTCATTGGCGTAATTGCAATGATTGCTGTTTTTATTTTTGCCACTCCGGTCAGTATGGCAATCGGCGCGAGCGCGGATACCGTTGACTATGCGTCCCAGTATCTGCGTATTGTATCGACTGCTATTCCGTTTTTAATTATCAGCAACAGCTTTAGTAATATTATCCGTGCTGAAGGAAATGCACAGGTGGCCATGATGGGTATGATTATCGGTAATCTGGCCAACATTATTTTGGATCCGGTCATGATTTTGGGATTCGGCTGGGATGTAGCAGGCGCCGCTGTCGCGACTGTGCTTGGCAACGTATTTGCAGCCTTGTTTTATATCCGCCACCTGCTTTCCAAAAAAGCAACGCTCTCTATCCACCCAAAACATTATGCTGCAGGCAGCGGCATTGCGGCCGGTGTGCTTGCAATCGGCATTCCCGCGTCACTAAACAGCATTTTAATGAGCCTTTCCAATATTATTGTGAACAACATTATGTCCCAATACGGAGATATGGCTGTTGCAGGGCTTGGCGTAGCTATGAAAGTCAATATGATTGTCGTTATGCTCCTCATCGGACTTGGTACTGGCATCCAGCCTATTTTAGGCTATTGTTTCGGCTCTGCTAACCGGACAAGATACCAGGCCGTTTTAAAATTTTCACTGATTCTGGCCTTTTGTTTGAGCGTTGTTATGACTGTCATCTGTTACTGCGGCGCAGATCCTTTAGTTCATGCTTTTTTAGAAGATGCAGACGCCTTTACTTATGGAATGTCCTTTGCCCGTATTTATATTTATTCCGGCCCGGTTATTGGCCTGATGTTTGTATTCATCAATGCCATTCAGTCCACCGGTGCAGCTCTGCCTGCCCTGATTCTTTCTATCAGCCGGCAGGGCCTAATTTACCTGCCAGTTCTGTTTTTATTCCGCAGCATTTTTGATTCAGCATCTATGCTGGCTGCTGCACAGCCGATTACCGATTATTTGACGACGATACTCTCCGTCATACTGTTTTTGTTTACTTACCGCAAGTACTTTCCAAAAGAAACGCCACAGACAGCAGGCATACCTGAACAAGCCTGACATTCTGTTCACACCTGCGGTACTCACGTATCAAAATCAGCATATTGAAAATTTGCCTGCTATGCGGGTGAAATCCATACAAAAAAGACAGACACGCTTTTTCACGGTGTCTGCCTTTTTTAGACTTAACTTTTTTCCGCATATCTTTCCGCCAGCCGCAGCACTGAAACAATCGGCACGATCAGTATCCCACAGAAAAAATTGCTGATCCCATGTAAAAAATCCCACGGCAGTCCTGCCGCAATCCACGCAATCATGCCCTCAAAGTTCAAGCCGAACAAAACAGCTTGCACAGGCGCATACAAAGTTCCAAACAAAAATCCATGCACTGCACACACGATCATATATACAAATGGTCTTACAGCTTTCGGCATTTTCTTTGGGAGCAGCATAACTGCTCCCCAAAGCACTGTCCATATATACAAATAAGGAACCCACCATGCCGAAAATCCTGAAAACAGCCCATTGAGCAGCACATAAATATAAATCGGATACAACGCCTTTTTTCGATAAACGATTGTATATGAAATCGTAAATACTCCAAGCAGATGAATATTAGGCGCAAATTCTAAAATCACCTTTGAACCGTACATCACAGCTCCAAGCATTGCAAATATCGTTATTTCTCTTGTTGTAAGCCTCATGCTTTTTCCAGTTTAAACTGATAGCTGTCTCCCTCTGCAATTTCCGTACTGTCCACGCCTGTCTGGGCATATTCGCCGTTGACATACAGTGCCCAATACAGGCCATCCGCATCATAATCAGCTGTTATTCCATTTACCGTCGTTACATAGAGGCCGTATTCCCCCTCATCTCCGTCAATCACCCCAAGCTCAGACAACGCCGCTCCGACTGTTTGCTGCTCCGTATGGATTTCCAGCTTTGTCTCATTGCCTTCGGCATCTACAACCGTTAATGCAAACTGCTTGCTGCCTTCCCCAACCACACTGCCGTCTGACCATGCGCCTGCTTTTGCATCGGAATTCTGCACCTTCGAATCCTGCTCGTTGTTTCCTCCATTGCAGCCTGTTGTAACAAGTGCCATAGCCACAGTCAGCACGATACAAAGGACGCATGACAACCATTTTTTCTTCATCACTTTCTTCATATCTGTATCTCCTTTGTGTTTTATTTCCTCTGTGTTTACGTTGACTGGTTCCCGCAGTCTGACAGCAGAGGATGGATCTGTCCGGATATTCCGGCTTGGCATTCTGCTGATCAGCCTTCTCAGATACATGCGGTATCCAATGGCTATCTCCCAAATTGTGGCATTTGGTCAGATCAGTAGTTTCTTTTATGCTTTACGGCGACGGGCTCGCACAGGATTTTCACCTGTTTCCCCTGACAATCCAACACTTATAATAATCTTTTCTCATGCGTTCGTCAATTAAAAAATTTTGAACACAAAAAAATCTTCAATAAATATCTTATTGAAGATTTTTGATATAATAGCTGGCCCACAAGGATTCGAACCTTGAAATGACGGAGTCAGAGTCCGTTGCCTTACCATTTGGCGATGGGCCATTGTCGTGTCGAACTGTGCTGTTCCTTTCGACATGATGTATTATATAACGCTTTGAAAAAAAATGCAAGTACTTTTTTAAATTTTTTTATTTTTTTTAGAGCACCAAAAACAGTCCGAATATTATTGTATTTTTTTTGTACTTTTAAAAAAAATGTTAGACTTTATACCCCAAAGATGCTATACTTATCAGCATCAAAACACTACTACAAAAGGAGCGTGATAACTATGACTGATCATGAACTGCTGCTTGCGATCTCCGAAATTATGGAAAAGAAGATAAAGGCAGCAACAGAACCTATAACCGTAGAAATAAAGTCTTTAAAAAATGATATCAAGTCCGTAAAAAATGATGTTGAACTCATAAAAGATGATGTCAACTCATTAAAAACTGAGCTCAATTCCGTCAAAAAAGATGTCAATACTTTAAAAAGCGAAGTCAATACTTTAAAGGTAGAACTTGCTTCTGTTAAAGAAGATGTCAATATTTTAAAAAAAGATGTCAGCACTTTAAAAGAAGATGTCAGCACTTTAAAAGAAGATGTCAGCACTTTAAAAGAAGATGTCAGCAC
>CAOKJJ010000095.1 GCA_948468465.1 uncultured Eubacterium sp.
ACGGCTGGAAACCGGTAGACTGCCAGGTAGGACAGACAGGCAAAACAGTTCGTCCTAACGTTTATTTTGCAATTGGTATTTCCGGCGCAATTCAGCATGTAGCTGGTATGGAAGAAGCAGATATCATCATTGCAATTAATAAAGATGAAGATGCTCCGATCTTTGACGTAGCTGATTACGGTATTGTTGGTGATCTGAATAAGATCGTTCCGGCTTTGACAGCTGCTTTGAAGGAAGAGCTCGGCAAATAAAGCAAAGAGTAAATTAGCCATCATAAAAACCCCGGAGACTTCGTTATTCGAAGTCTCCGGGGTTTTTATGATGCAGTATGCTTAACAGCTGTTTAATTAATGCTCAAACCAGCGCTCGCATATCCGGCGATTGTGTTAACAAGCGTCAATCCGCTTGCTGTTGCCGAAAATACAAGCATCAGACGGGTTTGATCTGTTACCGGTATATTGAGTCCGGTAAGTGCACCATTTAACAATGTTCCAACCGATATAATTCCCGTAAGCGATGGTGTAAGATTGATCAATGTTCCGGCAATCGGGGAGAATATATTGTTTGGTGCTGCAGATTGGTAAATCTGTGCAGTTACTGTAACAGTGGAACCTACCAAAGAAAGCGCCGCCGTTGTACTAAAGAATGCACTAAACGAAGTAATCGTGCCGTCACGCGGAACCTGGAATGCAAAGTTGGAGAGCGTTCCGCTTGCGTTTGTGATATTAATAGTGGATCCTAATAGCGTAAGTCCCTGTGCGCTGCTTCCAAATCCGACAAAAGCTGGGAGTCCCGCAAGACCGCCGGCAATTGTTGTCAGAGAAACAGGCAGGCCCGACGCAAACGGAATGATTGCACCTGTGCCGGCAATGCCAGTCGGTCCAGTAGGCCCCGTTGCGCCGGTAGGTCCAGTAGGCCCCGTCGCGCCATCAGCGCCGGTAGGCCCGGTAGCCCCTGTTGCCCCGGTCGGCCCAGCAGGCCCAATTAAGCCATCAGCGCCGGTCGGTCCAGTCGGTCCCGTTGCGCCCGTCGTACCGTCAGCGCCCGTAGGTCCTGTTGCGCCATCAGCGCCGGTAGGCCCGGTAGCACCATCGGCGCCAGTAGGTCCGGTAGCCCCTGTTGCGCCTGTCGCGCCATCAGCGCCAGTAGGTCCGGTAGCCCCCGTTGCGCCCGTCGCACCGTCAGCGCCCGTCGCACCAGTAGCCCCCGTTGCGCCCGTCGCACCGTCAGCGCCAGTCGGTCCGGTAGCACCAGTAGGTCCAGTCGGTCCGATTAAGCCATCAGCGCCAGTAGCACCTGTCGGTCCAGTCGGTCCGGTAATGCCATCAGCGCCAGTCGGTCCGGTCGCGCCATCGGCACCAGTCGGTCCAGTAGGTCCGGTAGCACCAGCCGCGCCATCGGCGCCTGTAGGTCCGGTAGCCCCCGTTGCGCCATCAGCACCTGTCGCGCCAATTGGTCCAGTCGGCCCTGTTGCACCTGTCGCGCCGTCGGCGCCAGTCGGCCCTGTTGGTCCTTCATCTCCAGGACAGCCTTTCGGTCCCTGCGGCCCGATCGGTCCGGTGACACCTTGGATACCTTGTGAACCGGTGACGCCTTGCGGTCCCATGGACCCGGTCGGTCCGATCGGTCCCTGCGGTCCTGGAATGCCTCTAGGTCCCTGCGGCCCGATATCTCCCTGCGGTCCGATTGGTCCGGTCGGTCCGGTCGGTCCGGCAGGTCCCTGCGGTCCGACGTTGCCCTGCGGTCCTTCGCAGCCTGGATCGCCTTTCGGTCCGATATCGCCGCGAACTCCCTGGATGCCTTGAATACCCTGCGGTCCGGCATATCCTCTTGGTCCGGCACATCCTCTTGGTCCGGTGTTTCCGGTAGGTCCTACCGGACCCGTGTTTCCTCTTGGGCCTCTTGGACCTTGAATTCCTGGAATCCCTTGTGGTCCCATAGGACCTGGATCTCCTTTGTCACCCTTAGGTCCAGGACAGCCGGTATCTCCCTTGACGCCTTGCGGTCCCATAGGGCCGGTGTCGCCTTTCGGGCCAGCCGGACCACGTTCACAGCAGTGCGGATGACATTGATTTTGACAACAGTTATTATATGAGTTATTTGGATTCATTTCAAAACACATCCTTTTGATAGATTTAAATAAAAAGAACTGATAAAGTATCTTTTTATACAAACATTTTATGCAGTTTTGAAATGCCTGTTACAAAATTCACAGGCTGTCAAAATATTGTTTGTTGTACAGATATGATTTGGAGTAAGGTTTGCAGGCGCCGGCTTTTTCGTTATATTCGTTTGCTTTTTGCAAGTCGCCTAATCTGTCATAGCATACACACAGCTGCAAAAGCGGAATGTAATCATAGCAGTCCGGCAGGATGAATCCGCCTGACTGTTCATTTTTAGCCGTATGCAGTGCCGTTTCATACCAGAATATGGCGGTGTGATAGTTTCCGTGTTCTAAAAAGTATTTGCCGATTTCACAGCATATTTCAGCTCGCGGCGAATCAAAGCTCAGGCTGCGCAGGAGGATCGTAAGCGCTGATTGCTCCTGGCCAAGTGCATCATAGCAGTTGGCGCAAATGGAACAGGCCTCTATTTTATTTTCGATCCATCCATCGTCTGAAAGCAAAAATCGTTCAAATACAGAAATGGCTTTTTCATATTGTTTGTGATAATACAGTTCTCTCCCGTAATAATATTGCTCACGCGGCGCCAAAGGCTTTCCATCAGCAATCAGCTTTTCATATATTTTTAGATTGCGGTCAGGATCTCCTGCGTTCATTTTTTTATGGCAAATTGCAGCATCGGAGTATACGACCTTGCCATTTGGCGGAATTACTTCATGAACAGCGCCAATCCAGCGGTATTGCGGACAATTTTTGATCCATCTTTCTCTGAAATAGGAAAAGGAAGGATGGCCGGATTCATCAAATGACGTATGATATTTCATCATTACAATGTCTGTGTCAGGTGCCAGTGTCTGCTTTAACTGCAGGAATTTATCATATTCTGTCTCCGCGATAATATCGTCGGCATCCATCCACATACAATAGTCCATGGTTGCTTTGGAAAAGGAATAGTTTCTGGCGGCAGAGAAGTCGTCCTTCCATGGGTATGAGTAGACATTTGGTGTATATTGGGATGCGATTTCTTTTGTTCGGTCAGCGGAACCTGTATCTACAATAATAATTTCATCCACAAGTTTGGCAACGCTGTCAAGGCAGCGCGCAAGATGCATTTCTTCATTTTTAACGATCATGCAAAGGCTTATGGTTATCATATATTATTTTCCTTTCTCTGGATTTACTGTAACAGTTCAAATCCTATGGAACTGTTGTTAATTACTGTCTGCATAGTTTTTCTATATACAGATCCATATTGATTTTGCAGGTGTCTGCTGAAGAATGCCATGCAAAGAACAATGAGGAGACGTCCGGAATCGGAATAATAAAGCTTCTGGACAGTACCAGCAGTTCTTTTCGTCTTGCTGCCTCAGCGTAAGCGGCATACATCGGCTGCTTCTGCTTATTCAATACAGGTGTAAGTTTTATAAAGCAATGACGGTTCATCAATGCGGTTATATAATAATGGATAGAATAGTAGCCTGGTGTCAGCGTGATGGAGCAGTTATCGCAAAGAGATATATTATGGGTAATATCGGGTATTTCTGCTTTAAGCGGAAGGCGGGCTTTTTCTGGTAATATCAGTTCCAGGCCGTTAAATGATGCAAATATGCTGTTTTGCGGATAACCTGGTGGACCTGCAGGCCCGCGGGCGCCGGGGTCTTCTTTTGGTCCCTGTGGACCAGTGACGCCTTGCGGCCCCTGTGGGCCAGTGACGCCTTGCGGCCCTTTTTCTCCACGTTCACCAGGGCAGCCTGGAGGTCCTGGTTCGCCTCTTGGACCCGCAGGTCCTGGAATTACGCTTATTTGTATCGTTTTAGTCTCACAATCACAGGCAGAGTCATATGCTTCCGCCTGGACAGTATTTGCATTCTGATTATGATCAGGTACGATGGTATTTGACTCATTAACTGATGGAGACGCAGAAGGAGGCTGAACGATGTTTTCGTTATAGTTTCCGTTATAATTACTGTTGGGAATCCTCATGCCGAATAAATTCGGCGAATGAAACATCCGGTTTGCATTAAAATTATTCAATCGAAAGCACCTCTTTTTTATTTTTAAGTGCTGCTGTACTCAGCAGTTCAGACAGGTCTGCGCATTTACGGAGCTGACCGTATCTGTTACAATAAATTATATGCATGGAAAATAAATTCGTTTTCAGTGATATTTCATATTTATTGCTTCATCCAGTCAGACATTAGAGCGAGTTTGAAAAATGCTGTTGGACATGGACGCGGTTTTGTGATAAATTTATTTATAAAAGAAATATTTTCATTTGTGTAATTTTCTATTGACTCTGACCTTACGTCATAGTGTATGATTGTCTTACACGAAGGAGGAAAAGGAAGATGATGACAGTTCATGAGGTAAGCATCCTGACTGGTGTGAGTATACGCGCACTTCATCATTATGATAAAATTGGGCTGCTGCATCCGGTACAAACATCAGATGCCGGCTACAGATTGTATGACGATGCAAATCTGGAACGGCTGCAGTGCATTTTGCTTTTTAAGGAACTGCAGTTTTCTTTAAAAGAAATTCAGCAGATTCTGGACAGTCCTGGCTTTGACCGCAATCAGGCGCTGGAACAGCAGATTGTGCTGCTTGAGATGAAAAAAGAACGATTGCAGAATCTGCTTGACCTGGCTCGTGGAATACAGACGATAGGAGTGAATCATATGGATTTTACAGTATTTGATACAAAAAAGATGGATGAGTATAAAAAACAGGCGAAAGAATCGTGGGGGCATACGAAGGCTTATCAGGAGTACGAGGAAAAATCAAAAGGCCGGACGAAGGAACAGGAGCAAAATATCAGTGTTGGACTGATGGCGATTTTTTCAGAATTGGGTGCACACAAGGAAACAGATGCCGCGGATGATGCCGTACAGCAGCTTGTAAAAAAATTACAGGATTATATATCCAGGCATTATTATACATGTTCCAAAGAAATACTGGCATTGCTTGGCAAGATGTACGCGGCCGGAGGCAGCATGACGGATAATATTGATGCGGCAGGAGGTAAAGGAACAGCTGAATTTGCTTACAGAGCGATTCAGGCATACTGCACGGAATAAGATGTTGGCTGCCGTAAAAACAGGTGGGGAAGAGCATGACGAAAAGAGAAGAAGTAATTGCTTATTGTCTGACATTTAAACAGGTATATGAAGACTATCCGTTTCATGATCCAAACTGGTGCGTGATTCGACATAAAAAGAACAATAAAGTGTTTGCGTGGATTTTTCACAAGGACCAGTATATTTGGGTCAATGTGAAATGTGATCCGCAATGGCGTGATTTTTGGAGGCAGACATTTAAGGCTGTCGTACCCGCATATCATTTGAATAAAGAACATTGGAATTCGATTATTCTGGATGGCAGTGTGCCAGAGGCAGACATACGGCGAATGATTTCAGAAAGTTATGATCTGACTGCGCCGAAATCTAAAAAAGCTAAAATGAGAAAAAATACTGGACAAATAAGGTAATCTTGTGATAAAATTAAAAAAATTAAGAATTTCATAAATATTATTAAAAAACGAAGACGTTTTGCACAATGTGCAGGGCGTCTTTTTGCTTTTTGGAGGAAAACAGTATGAAGCGTACATTAGATTTTATTGATCACCAGATTATCAGTTTGCTGCAGGAAAATGCGAGAATGTCGTTAAAAGATATTGCGTCCAGAGTGTATTTATCGTCTCCGGCAGCATCTGCAAGATTGGAAAAGCTCGAACGGGAAGGTTATATTACCGGTTTCCATGCCAGCATCAATCATGAAATGATGGGATACAATATTAAAGCGTTTGTTACACTAGCCGTAGATGCCGGGCTTAAAGATGAATTTTTGGATTGCATGCGCAGGTGCAGAAATGTCATTGAATGCAACTGCATTACCGGAGATTATGCAATGCTGCTGGAGGTCGTGTATCCAAATACGGAAGCATTGGAGCGGTTTGTCGGAAAGCTGCAGAAGTATGGAAAAACAAAGACGCAGATTGTTTTTTCAACAGCAGTAGAGCATCGGGAGCTGGCTCCGGACATGGAGATTGAGAGAGCTGGCTAAAATATTGGGATTGTTTACTAATTAAAAAATATTGTTAACAATAAATGCCATTTATATTGACAAATGGCTAAAATAGTTTATAATAAGTACAGACTAATAGTTAAACAAAAGAAAGTAGAGGTTAACAATATGGAAGAAAAAGCAGCAACTGCATTGCCAGTTCGTCAATTATGTTCAATTGGGCTGATGGCCGCATTAATGTGTCTGTTGGGGCCGTTGTCAATTCCGATTGGCCCGGTGCCGATTTCCGCGATGACGTTCATTATTTATTTGACGCTGTATCTATTGGGAATGAAAATGGCAACCATAAGCTGTATGGTTTATTTGCTTTTGGGATTTGTCGGTGTTCCGGTATTTGCCGGATATACCGGAGGGGCCGCAAAGCTGCTCGGACCAACGGGAGGATATCTGGTCGGGTACATATTCCTGACGCTTGTTGGCGGGTTTATTATGGAAAAGCTGTCATTTAAGAGAATTTGGTGTATCGCAGGCACGATTGTGGGAACAGCAGTATTATATGTATTTGGGACAATCTGGTTTGTGATTTTGATGAAATGTGAGGTTGCTTATGCATTGTCCTCCTGCGTCGTTCCGTTTTTAATCGGGGATTCTGCAAAAATCATATTGGCCGAATTAGCGGGCCAGGAAATAAGAAAAAGGCTCAAAGCGGCGCATTTTATTGGATAGGGAGATAGGGCGTCATTGGTACAAGTAAAAATCTGTCGGAACACGGATGACAGACATCTGTGTTCCGGCAGTTTTTATCGTTGTTTTCTCATTCTGTCATAAATCCATGTTCCGGCATCCGTTAATTCGGAGCGTTTCCATCCGGAAGTCTTTGTACAGCTGCTGCTGATCAGGGCGGATGTTTCGTTTTTATTAGACAGATTCCATACCACGCAGCTGATGCGGTTTTTATCCAGTAAGTCCATCCACAGTTCAGCTTCTTTTTGATTCACAGTTCCGGAACCGGAAGCTTCGCTGAGACCAAATTCAGAGACAAATACGGGAAGTCCGCTGTCAACAGCAGTCTGTAGTTTTTTTCGCATATCTGTTTTGTGCGTTGAGGCATAAAAATGAAATGCGTACATGAGGTTGCTGCCTTTGATTGGGGAAGCAGCGGCGGTGTCCACATCCTGAGACCAGTTTGGCGTACCGATGATAATGACTGCATCTGAATCCTCACGGCGTATCGTTTTAATTACCATTTTTGCATAAGACTGAATCTGTTTCCAGGAAGTGCCGCCGTTTGGTTCGTTGCAGATTTCATATATTACGTTTTGATGATCGGAGTATTTTTTTGCCATGGTTTGAAAAAAGGATTTGGCCTGTTTTTTGTATGTATTTGGGTTGGAATCACTTAAAATATGCCAGTCGATGATGACATATAATCCAAGCTCGTCACAATATGATACAGCCTGGTCAATCAATGCTTTTAAATGCTTTTTGTTCTGTGCAGAGCCAGTGCAGTAGCCATTATATTCCGCTGTATACATCGCAAGCCGTATGACCTCAGCACCCCATTTGTCACGCAATGTCTGAAACGCTTTTTTGTTTACATACTGAGGATACCAGGAAAGCCCATGGGTACTGACGCCTTTTAACTGAACGGGCTGATTGTCTTTGTCTACGAGCTGAGATCCGGATACTTTCAGACGGCCATAACGCTGAACAGGTGTTTTTTTGGCGGCAGCGGATGCTGCAGGATTGGTTAGAGACAGACCGCAAATCAGTAAGAACAGCAGAAAAAGAGCGGCTGCATTCTCATATTTTTTTAAAAATCGCATAGGCATAGTCCTTTCTTAATAAGAAGATTATAAACAATGTAAAAACAGGCTGTCAAGGATTATATTACGAAAAAATAAAATGGATTATTCCTGCCGTATGTGATAAAATAGGTCAGGTATCGAACAACTTAAAAATAAAGAAGAGGATAAACATATGAAGTTATTAATAATCAGACATGCAGACCCGGACTATGAAGCGGATTCGCTGACGGAAAAGGGATGGAAAGAAGCCGGCCTGCTTGCGGAGCAGCTCTCAAGGATGGATATTACACACTTTTATGTGTCGCCATTAGGCAGGGCGAAAGACACAGCCAGCCTTACGTTAAAAAAAATGAATCGAAAAGCACAGGAATGCCAGTGGCTGAGAGAATTTCAGCCGCAGATTCACAGGCCGGACAAGGAAGGAATGTCGATCACGTGGGATTGGCTGCCGCAGGACTGGACGGCTCATACAGAGTTTTATGATAAGCAGGCATGGATGGAGCCAGCGGTTATGGAAGAGGGAAAGGTGGCGCAGGAATATCGCTGGGTGACAGGTTCTTTGGATGAATTATTGGCTCATCACGGATATGTGAGAGAAGCAAATTATTACCGTGCCGTTCACAGCAATATGGATACGATAGCATTGTTCTGCCATTTTGGCCTGGAATGCGTGCTGCTTAGCCATTTGCTTGGCCTTTCGCCTATGGTGCTGTGGCATCATATGTGTGCGGCTCCGTCTTCGGTAACAACACTTGTCACAGAAGAACGCAGGCAGGGAATCGCTGTGTTTCGAATGAACAGTTTTGGAGATATTTCGCATTTAAAAATGGCAGGGGAGCAGCCGTCCTTTGCCGCACGTTTTTGCGAGTGCTTTGCAAATGCGGATGAGCGGCATGATTAATGAAAATAAAAATATCGGTCAGAAATCTTGTAGAATTTATTCTGCGCAGCGGGGACATTGATAACCGCGGGGCGGGCGGCATGCAGATGGAAGCGATGCAGCGGGGCAGCAGGCTCCATCGGAAGCTGCAAAAAAAGGCGGGGCCGCTGTATCATGCAGAAGTTCCGCTGAAAATGGAATTTGAAGAAGAAAATTTCACGATTGTTCTGGAAGGCAGAGCGGACGGCATCTTCGAATCGCAGACAGACGGCATCACGTATATGACCATAGATGAGATTAAAGGCGTATTTTTGGATGTTTCCGCATTATCGGAACCAATCACCGTACATCTGGCTCAGGCCAAATGTTATGCTTTTATGTATGCGCTGCAGAATCATCTGGAAGAGATCGGCGTGCGTATGACGTATATTAATCTGGATACAGAACAGGTGCGGCATTTTACGCAGCGCTATGACTTTGCATGTTTGGAAGAGTGGTTTCAGGCATTGATGCAGTCATATAAAAAATGGGCGCAGTTTTTATATGACTGGCGTCTGACAAGACAGGCTTCGATCAAGGGACTGGAATTTCCATTTCCATACCGGAAAGGCCAAAAGGAGCTGGCCAGCGGTGTTTACCGGACGATTTTGCGGAAAAAGAACTTATTTATTCAGGCTCCGACGGGAACCGGCAAGACGGTTACAACGCTGTTTCCGGCAGTAAAAGCAGTTGGGGAAGAACTGGGGGATAAGATTTTTTATTTGACGGCAAAGACGATTACAGCAGCAGTGGCAAAGGAAACATTGGAATTATTTTATAAAAACGGTTACCGCGCAAAAACGGTGCAGATTACCGCCAAAGAAAAACTGTGTATCATGGAAGAAACACTCTGTAATCCGGTTGACTGCCCCTATGCAAAGGGGCATTTTGACCGGGTAAATGATGCGGTATATGAACTTTTGCATCAGATGGATGTATATACGAGAGAAGAAATGATCGAACATGCCAAAAAGCATATGGTCTGTCCGTTCGAATTATGTCTTGATACAGCGTCATGGGCGGACAATATTATTTGCGATTATAATTATGTCTTTGACCCGAACGTATATCTGAAACGTTTTTTTGCGGAAGGGGTTCGCGGAGATTATCTGTTTTTGGTAGACGAAGCGCATAATCTGGTAGAGCGCGGCAGAGAGATGTACAGCGCAGAGTTGTATAAAGAAGATTTTCTCATTGTTAAAAAGCTCGTAAGCGTACGGAGTCCGAAGCTTGCAAAAGAACTGAAAAAATGCAATCAGATTTTGTTAGGCTATAAGCGGGAGTGTGAGCAGTTTCAGTATCATGAAAATATTTCAGAATTTGTCTATGCGTTAATGCGGCTGGCAGGAGAATACGAGCAGTTTTTGCAGAAAAACAGGGAATTTGAAGATCGGGATACCGTATTGGATTTATATTTTCAGATACGAAATTTTCTGGAAACGAGCGAAGGACTGGATGAAAACTATGTAATTTATTCGGAGCACGAGGGAGAGCGATTTAAAATCCGGCTGTATTGTGTGGATCCTTCTTTGAATCTGCAGAAACGGCTGGATAAGGGGCGCAGTACGATCTTTTTTTCAGCGACGCTGCTGCCGATTCAGTATTACAAGAGACTGCTGAGCACAAAAGAAGACAATTATGCCGTCTATGCAGAGACGGTATTTCGCCCGCAGCAGCATCTTCTTTTGATTGGAAGTGACGTGACGAGCAGATATACGCAGCGCAGCGAGGAGCAGTATGAGCGGATGGCGGAGTATATATACAAGACCGGGCTGCAGAAAAAAGGCAATTACATTGTATTTTTTCCGTCGTATAAGATGATGGAAGAGGTATATGGCAAATTTCTCATAAAAAATCAAGTACAGATGGACTGCATCATACAAAAAAGCGGGATGAAGGAAGCGGACCGCGAGGAGTTTTTGGCGCAGTTTACAGCTGTGCGCAAACAGTCTATGATCGCGTTTTGCGTGATGGGCGGCATTTTTGGAGAGGGGATTGATCTGAAAGAAGAACAGCTCATTGGCGCGATTATTATTGGAACAGGACTGCCGCAGATTGGAAATGAGCGTGAAATATTAAAGCAGTTTTATGACAGGCGTTCCGGCTGCGGGTTTGATTATGCCTACCGGTATCCGGGTATGAATAAAGTGCTGCAGGCAGCAGGCAGAGTGATCCGCACCGTGTCGGATGTGGGAGTTATCCTGCTTTTAGATGAACGGTTTCTGCGCAGGGAATACCGGGAATTGTTTCCAAGGGAATGGGAAAGCTTTGAAGTGTGCAGTATTGAAAGCATAGCGGATAAGCTGCAGGAGTTTTGGGGGATGGAATAGGAAATAGGGCCCTGCGTGTATTTTACAGGGCCTTCGCTTCAGCTATTATGTTTTTCACAATCATTGATTTGACGCTGGCTGGGTTTTTAAATAATTCTGGTAGACTGTCGCAAATGCGGACTGATTATAAAGTTCCAAATGGTAAAAGAGCTTTGCATACGCCCATATATCATAATGAAAACATTCTTTTCCCGTAACTGCGCATTTGGAATGCGTTTGATACAAAGCATTTGCAAAATTTTCTTCATATGGACGGGTGTCACAAATATTGGAAGGAAACTTTATCATAAAATTTTCTGACAGATATTTTCGGAACCTGTCTTTTTCTTCATCGGATATTTGCAATTTGTGCAGTGCTTCGTAAATCATATAGGCTTTTACCGTGCTAAGGCCTGTCCGCAGCGCAAGCAGTTCATTTGCAATTTTGGCGGTTCCTTTTCCGCAAAGAGGCCTTGTCTCAATAATGGCACCGCATATGCAGGAAGCCAGCTTATGCCGGTCCAGTCTCTGGCTAGACATATTTTGCCTGGCACGCTGCCGGTATTCCTTGAACTTATGTTCTAAAGCGATAGGAAAATCAAGGTTTTCGATTTTGCGCTGTACATAATAATTATGATTATTTTGAACGATCTGTGAAAGTAGTTCTTCAATGATAGTATGATATAAGTATGTATATGTCTCAGATAGAGATTCATTCATTTGTAATAACCGCCTCTCTATTTATCATATGAAAAACTGTCATCCAGCTCATCAAAAAATCTGAGTTCATGGAGTGTGATTGCGCCGCCGGAATAAAATTTGAGCACCTCGCCAAAATCATAGTCGTCATTTTCCGGCTGGCAGTTATTTTCGTTTTCTGATCTTTCTAAAGCTTCAAGCAGAGCTTTTGCTTCTGGTGACATAGGCGACCTCCTTATTATTTTTCTTATAGTATCAATATATCATATTTTGCATAATGTGTGTAAAAAAATTGATTAAAATTTAATATGTTTGCAAAAACAAAATTGACCTAAGACAGTTCCTCCAGATACTCTTCCAGGCAGATTCCACGTTCATAAATCTCCTCTGCAGCTTCTGGCCCTACGTACCTATAATGCCATGGCTCGTAAATAATCCCGGTAAAACTGCTCTTATCGTTGGGATAGCGTAAAATAAATCCGTATTTCCAGCTGTTTTCCATCAGCCACTGCTGTACAGGCGTATACTCCTGTGCGGCATCCAGGGTCTGATGGCTTTTGTCTACAATATCGACAGCAAGTCCCAGCTGGTGCTCGCTGGTGCCGGGCCGCGCAACCGAAGTGGATGCTTTCTTTTTTGCGTCTTTTTTGGAATATCCTTGCGCAAGCAGCTCTTCGGTTCGTTCCTGAAACAGTGATTCCTGTTTTTCCTGCGAGCGGTAGGAAGAGCAGATCAGAGGTTCTAATCCGGCCTCTCGGCAGTCGTTGATCATGTCTGTCAGTGCGGCATAGCAGCGGCTGTCAATGGAATGGCCGTTTGGCAGAGGAGTAAGGGCAACTTCATAATCGTCTGGAAGCTTATTCCATGGATTCACCAAAATTAAATTCCAGTCACTTGAAAGGTTCGATAAATGCGTTGTCTCATCATTGCTGATCTTCGTATCAATCAGCAGACCTGACGGCAGCTGTTCCGGAACAGCTGGTATCGTGCTGTCTGGATTGGCGGAAGACGGCGTTTGATGTTCCGCGTAGGAATAATTGATTTCGCTTTCTGTCTCATGATCTTTGGAATAAAAGGTCTGTTCGTCTGTATTTGTAATCATTGGCTCTCTGTCAGCATCTTTTTCTGAAAATGGCATCGGATCGGTTGTGTCCGAATGCTTTTCCCGTGCCGCACTGCTCTTTTTCGAATCTGGCTGCCGAGGATGGTCGGGAACGATATTTTTATCCGGCGCTGTGCGGTCTGATTTCGCAGCTGACTTTGAAGCGGATGCTTCTGCGCTGGCAGGCGGCAGTTGATTGGAAGCGGCAGTCTGCTTTTGCGGAGAAGAACATGGTGCGGTCGTTTGCTGCGAATGACGAGTTAAAACAGTCCATTGCGAGTCGACTAACAGTGTGAGTGTAAAAACGGACGTGCACAGAGCACATTTGACACAGAACTGCTGACGGCGGTGTTTGGAGCGGTTGTGTTTTGTTTTTTTTGTATATCTGGAAGCATGTGATCTGTATTTTGCAGGCTTCTTTTGTGTATGCATGGCGGTACCTCACTTTTCTGGCAGGACTTGTAAATAAAATATCCCATATAGTTATCGGAAACAATGGGATAATTATAATATGAAAGTGCAAATAAACGGCATATTTGCACTTTTAATTTAGGATGGTACATTCTGGGCGTATTTTTAATGGAATCTGAATCAATATGCCGTTTTCATCTTTTAACTGAATGGTATAATATGCTTCTATAATGCTGGCATTTTTCTCCTTTTCAAACAACGAGTTGAAAGAGTGGACAAAAGAATGCTCTAACGCGATGGCAGGAAGTTCATAATAATGTTCCGCAAATTTCGCGGTACAGTCTGCGAATGCGTCTAAAATTTTCTGGTTGCCTTCAGAAGTCAAAAGCTGTGTCTGCTCGATAAACATGGAAAAGGAGACTGCTTTACCGCTCTTATCATCAATCCAGATATCAATCCAGTAGCCGGAATCAAAATAAATCGAACATGACCAGACGACCGCCGTTGTAATATCCGAAGAAGACTTTCCAGACAGATTTTCTTTGGCGTTTTCTTCATCTGTTACAGAAAACGTTGACTGTTCGGCGGATATATCGCTGTCGGTTTTGCCTTCTGATACGATGGCAAGCTGCAGCTGCGTCGTATAATTTGTAATGTCATAGTTAAAATCGGTGGAAATGACGCCATAACTTTGCAGTTGGAGGACAACATCTGATGCAATCTTGTAGATTTCTTCGTCTGTGCGCTTACTGCCTGCTGACGGATACGCTACAAAGTAGTGATCCTTGGAAAATAATTGCAGGGTATCGTACAGGCTGAAACTATAAGTAAGTTCAGGGGGTTCCATGGCGGTATGCTCAATTTTTGCGAAAATCTGCTTGTCCTGATAAGTGTTTAACATGGAAGGAAACTGAAAGCTGGCGGCGCAGACCGCAAGCGTAACAGACAGATAAAAACAGGCAATCAGAAATTTTTTCATGCCAGGCCTCCTTTCAGCTCTACGATAACAGTTGTGCCGCGGTTTTCTTCACTTTCAAAGGAAATGGTGCCGTGGTGCATTCTGGCTATTTCCACACAGAGTGTCAGGCCAAGGCCTGCGCCGCCCTGTGCACGGGAGCGCGATTTATCGACCCGATAAAAAGCTTCGGTAATGTGCGACAAGGCAGTCTGCGGAATGCCTCTGCCGTTATCAGACACTTTGATCTGGCAGCCTTGCGCAGTCATGACAGAATACACACAGATGGTACCGCCTTCTGTCAGTGCTTTTCTGGCGTTTTCGATCAGATTCACAAGAAGGGAACCGAAAAAATCAGTATCCAGCATACAATATCCGTCTTCACAGGCGCACTGCAGCATCACCTGGTCTTTTGCAAGTACGGGTTTTAAATGGCTGACCAGATTTGTAATAATGTCTGATGGGGAAGCCTTTGTTAATGTAAAGGATTCATGCTTGGACACAAAAATATCAAGCAGCTTCAGCGACAAGTGTTCCAGGCGTCTTCCTTCTGAAAAGATATATTTTGCAGCGTCAATCTCATCTTCTTTTGACAAAGACTGGCTCCTTAACAGATCAGCATAGCCGATAATGGAAGTCATGGGCGTTTTCAGCTCATGGGTAAAATTGCCAATAAACAGATTTTGACGTTCCATAGAATCTTTCAGATCCTGGATGCTGCGCTGCAGATGATCAGCCATCAAGTCAAAATCCCTGGAAACAGCGCCGACTTCATCATTGCTTTTAATCTGACTGCGGTAATCATAATTGCCGGAGGCGATTTCACGGGATGCTTTTGACAAACGCGCCAGCGGCCTGGTCAGGAAAAAAGCAAGGATGTACGAAAAACAGGCACATGCCAGGACAAGTATAATGAAAATCTGCTGATAAAGCTCCTGCTGCTTGCTGCGGGTTTCATAAATCGAAGTAATATCATACGCCGCATCGAGATAGTAAACTTTTCTGCCGACAAAAAAAGAGCCGGAAAGCTGTAAGTAATAATGAAAATCCGGCGCCGAAAAAATTGTACAGGCAAGGTGCGATACATCGGTTTGTTCGGAAAGGTTTTTAAAATGAGCGACAATCGTACCTTTGGAATATAATGTTTCTGTCTGAGAATGCAGCTGCAGCGCAGCGCCGAAAGCATCTTGCGCCGAAAGCTGTTCCAGTATTTTGGAAATGTCCTTTTCATCCGTCCATTCGTCCATATTGTTGACAATCTGCAGTGTATTTAAAATCATGCGGTACGATTCCTGTGCCGCGGTTTTTTCCTGCTGCAGAGAAGTCTGAAAGGTGCTGGAGATCAGGGCGCTTCCGCCCGCCCCGAAAAACAGCGATATCAAAGTAATCATGCAGCAGGTAGCTTTGATTCGAAATTTCATGTCTTTACCTCAAGCCGGTATCCAACTTTATTCACCGCAATCAGTTCTTTTTCCAGGTGTGTTTTGCGGCGCAGACGCTGGATATGGAGATCTACGGTTTTACTGCCATAGATAAATTCTTTTTCCCAGATACGTTCATAAATAGTTTCCCGATATAAGGCAGTATTAGGATTTTGCACGAAAAGCAGCAGCAGTTCATATTCTTTTGGCGTCAATGCGATATCAGTCCCGTCACGGGTCACTTTTCTGGACTTTGTATCTATCACAAGTCCGGCAACGGCAATCGTTTCTTCTGTCTTATGATAACGCCGCAGCACGACGTCCACGCGCGCCAGCAGTTCAATAATTTCAAACGGTTTTACAATATAGTCCTCAGCACCCATGCGAAGCCCTTTTACTTTGTCGGTCACGGAATTTTTAGCGGTAATAAAAATAACGGGAATTTCCAGCGGACGGATATATTCCATCAGCTCAAAACCGTCAATGTCCGGGAGCATGATGTCCAGTAAAATGAGATCATAGCTGCCGGCATCAATCAGATCAGCGGCCTCGGTGCCGGTAAACGCACAATCACACAAATATCCGGCATTTTTCAGACTCAGCCGGATCAGGTTGGAGATCGGTTTTTCATCTTCTGCGATCAGTATATGAATCAAGGCAGGTTCCTCCACAGGAATGATTTTGTAAAAAATAGCAATATTCTGCATTTTTACTTTACAACGGGAAAGCATCAAAATGGCAAAAAAATTCGCTGCAACATACTAAATTATATCAGAGAAGTATGGAAAAAGCAAGATTGTGCATTTTAACCGATTGAAAGATGTGCAGCAGGCGCAATCTGCAAAATGTGCACCATATAAGTACAGAATAGGAACGATCTATTGTTATTTTTTACAAATAAATATAAAATGTAGAAACAATAGATGTTTGCGCGGACATGTTTCTACTATTTCCGGGCGTCTGCAGCGCCTGGGATGGAAAAAATCAGGGAGGTAAGAAAAATGAAACATTCCAGATTATGGACGGGTCTGTCATCGCTATGCAGCAGTTTATTGGTGCTGTCATTGGTAGGATTGGACTGCATGATGGGATATGCGGGAACTGTAAACCAGGCGCTTGGCATCCGGACCAGTGAGATTGTCAATGAAGGTGACGCGGGAGAAAATACGACTTATTATGAAAGCGGTTACGGAGAGCTGAACGCAGAAAATCTGCAGCAGCTGATTGAAGATACTTATGCGGAAGCTGTGCAGGAGGAAGCAGAAGGCGCTGTTTTGCTGAAAAATGAGAATGGGGCTCTGCCGCTGTCTGCAAAAGAGAACAGGGTAACTTTGTTTGGACACGCGGTCGCACAGCCGCTGTATAAAAATGCTTCGGCAGGTTCCAAGGGTTATCAGACGGAACATAATATTGATTTGTATAAGGCTATGAGCGATGCTGGTTTTGCAATGAATGATACGCTGTACGATGCGTATGCCGCAAGTGAGACAACCCGCGGCACCGGCAGCTTTGATTTTGCGACACAGACAACCAGCGTAAAGTCTATGGGGGAAGAGCCGATTTCCTTTTATACAGATGAATTGCGCTCATCCTGGGAGAATGATTATAATGATGCGGCAATTGTGATGTTAGCTCGTGAAGCCGGAGAAGGCATAGAACTGGAAATAGAGGACTCTTATGAGGAGATCAGCCAGCTCGCGCTGCATCAGGATGAAAAAGATTTGCTGCAGATGATCAGGGATTCTGCAAAATTTTCAAAAATCATAGTGCTGATTAACAGTGGCAACCCAATGGAGTTAGAATGGCTTGAGGAATACGGCGTGGATGCTTGTCTGTGGATCGGCCTGCCGGGACAGCGGGGGTTTGAGGCTGTGGCAGGCATTCTGAATGGGACGGTAAATCCATCCGGGCGTCTGACAGATACTTATGCGGCAAATTCCCTGTCCGCGCCTTCCGTTGTAAATGGAAGCTTCCATAACCAGAACTGGGGAAATCTGGAAGAAGTACTTAAGATAGTGGAGGATGCGGATGACGGTGTATCCTGGTCAACTGTCCAGGCAGAGGGTATTTACGTAGGATACAAATATTACGAAACGAGATATGAGGACGTTATTTTAAAACAGGGGAATGCGGATGATGCGGCCGGTTCTTCTTATGGCGACGCCTGGGACTATGCGGAGGAAGTAACGTATCCGTTTGGATATGGTTTGTCTTATACAGAGTTTGCGCAGACGCTGGATGATGTGGTTATTGAAGGAGATAAGATTACAGTCACTGTAACGGTGAAAAATAACGGAGCTGCCGCAGGCAAATCGGTTGTCCAGATCTATGCGCAGACACCGTACGGCGATTATGAAAAAGAGAATCTTGTGGAGAAATCAGCCGTTCAGCTTCTGAATTTTGGAAAGACCGAGCTGCTGCAGCCGGGAGAGAGTCAGACGCTTACAATAGAATGCGACAAATACCTGCTGGCAAGCTATGACTATACCAATGCAAAAAGCTACATTATGAGCGAGGGCGATTACTATATCGCAATCGGTGAAAACGCGCATGATGCGCTGAATAACGTGCTGGCGGCAAAGGGTGCGGACGGCATGACGGATGCGGATGGCACGGAGGCTGCAGGCGACGAAGGGAAAAGCTATACATGGAAGGAAACCTATGAAGCGGATGCATACCGCAATTCCCGTTATACTGGGGAAGAGGTGACGAACCAG
>CAOKJJ010000096.1 GCA_948468465.1 uncultured Eubacterium sp.
CTTAGCTGGGCGCACAGAGTTTCTTAGCATTCTGGAGTAGGAGCCGCAAGCCAGGTCATTTTCCCCTCACCCGGCGTCAGATTCTGTCAAGCACGGACTAAAAATATTTTGTAAATAAAGCATAAAATTTATCTAAATTTGTCGTATTTTATCTAATCCTCTGAATTTTCAGCTTCATCTTCCATTTAGATGTCAAGAAACAGTCCTTCCAACTCATCACAGTAGTTCCAGATTATTTTCACACTCTTTATTATACAACCCATACCATTCTTGCATATTTAGCTTTACTATTTTTCTTCAAATATTCTTAATATCTTGATAATTTCCTCTGGTTCCGGCAACATCTCCTTCATATCCTCAGGCAATGAATTACGAAGCTGATATGTTGCTACACCTATTGGCACATCGGTCCGCTTCAATGCATATTCTACATAAGTCTTATCTTTACTCTTACAAATAATAATACCAATGGATGGATTCTCTCCAGGAAGTCTTATCTGCTCATCCAATGCTGTTAGATATAACTGCATTTTACCAGCATATTCCGCTTCAAATTCACCTATTTTCAACTCAATGGCTACCAGGCTTCTCAGCCTTCTGTGAAAAAGTAAAAGATCAATATACAAATCCTTATTTCCTACAACCAAATGATACTGGTTGCCAATGAATGTAAAATCACCACCCATCTCTATCAAAAAGGCCCTGATATTATTTACAAGCTGCATTTCCAGCTCATGCTCTGAATACTCTGGAGAAAGCTCAGCAAAATCGAATGTATACTCATCCTTCACTGCTAATTTTGCCTGCGTTCTTCGTCCTTCTGGTAATGTCAGATCAAAATTAGTCTGATTCGTCAAATATTTTTCATATGTCCGTGCCTCCACAAAATTAGTCAGCACACGTTTCGTCCAGCCATATCGCTTTGTCATTTGAATATAAAATTCCCTCTGCAGATCATCTTTGCATTTTTCCATGATGACTACATTGTTGCTCCTGCTTATTTCTCGCACCATTGGCGCGAGTTTTGCAGAATCACGATATGTCAGGTAAAAATTACGCATCCTCCAAAGATTGGCTGCTGAATAACCTTTTGCACCTGGAAATTCTTTCTGTAGCTCTTTTGACAGCACCTGTACAATAGATTTCCCCAGCCATTTTCTTCCTGCCGTCTATAAATTTCCTCGCCAATTTCCCAATAAAGATTTATGGTTTCAGAATTTATCATCTGCAATACATGATATTGCTTTTTCTGTATCAGTTCTTTTAAGATATTTACCAAAGGTTCATATCCTACGATTTCATATTTTTTCATACTTTTATTACCCCTTCTCCAAAGGCAAATGCGCAAGCAATTAGTCAAATGTAACGATAACCAACAAGTACATCCAAAATCTACTTTTTCAGACATATTATACTATGTTTGTATCACTTTCTCAATGAATTATTAAATGAATTTTTAAATTACCTCTCAATGGATGTACTGCAACTTTTCTCATAAATTATTTTAATAAAAAAGTGATATAACTTGAAAAGGTTTTATCTGACACCTTTTATTTCAAATTCTATCACTTTTCTACAATATACCCTATTTTTCGACCAGTTATGCCATTGTCAGATTCTGTCAAGCACGGACTAAAAATATTTTGTAAGTAAAGTATGAATTCTATCTAAACTTATCATTTTTTGTCTAATATTTTGAATTTCATTCATTTCTTTTCACTTACATATTTCATAATAGTAAAATAAATGGTCGTTTCAACATTTACTGTTTCATTTCTTTATCATATACAAATCTGTATTTCCCTTTCCCTTTTCCTTTTACTGTCACTACAACTTCCATATCACGTAATTTTTTCATAATATCCTTGGATGAAGATGCAGAGCATTTAAGTATATCTTTTACTTCCGGTGCACCAAAAACCTGATTTGCTTCAATCATATTATATACCAGAATGATATTTGCCTTCGTTGGTTCATTATAATGCTGTACCTCAATAATACTGTTTAAAGTTTCAATAGCCAGCTTCTTATTCCCAAAAGCCGTTTTTTGATATCCAAAAGCCAGCTTTTTATTCTGAATAGCTGAATTTTCTGCTTCAAAAGCCAGGTTATCTGACAGATCTGTCTCTTTCTCAAACGCAGAATTATAAATAACCGCCTGAAGCAGAAATACATTCGTGCAATACTCAGGCCCCTGCAGCCCCTTTGCTTCCATTTCCTGGCACATACGGTCTACGCCTTCTCCATATTCCTTAACAAAGTCAAACGCCCTTAAAAACTCAGCAATTTTAGGATTCCTTGAAAAATGCGTATGCCTTATATTATCTGCCCTCACAAGTCCAGGCAGCTTCCCGGGGCTTTCTACAACAATACGGTTGTCAAACATCTTGATCTGTATATCAGTCCCGCTGATGCTGTATGCCCGGTGTGTTACTGCATTGACAATAATTTCCTGCCGCACAAATTTAGGATATTCTTCTTCGGTTACAAACAGTCCGTCTTTTCCAAGGTAAGTTTTTTCCTTGATCTGCGTACTGAGATAAGCTATGGAATCCGTAATCATTTTTAAAACATTCCCTTCAAAAATAACATCTTTGACCACATTCATCTCAGCACCAAATTTCTCCTCTATTCCCTCATACCTTATAAACCGCACACGGGCACGCGGAAAAAAATCCTGCGGTTTCCTGCCAAATAACAGAACTGCCGCTGTGCTGACCTGCATTTTTCCGTCTCTTAGTTTTACAAATCCCCTATTCTCCATAAGAAATTCCTGTGCACTTTTCCGATACCCAATTTTTCTGGTATATTCCTCTACAAATTCTATATCCAGATCATCTATGCATGCCCCCGGCACCGGCTTATCCTCAAAAAACCTTTCCCCTTTATCATAAGTAAGCTGCAGCCTGTCATTAAATTCCAGTTTCTTTGACTTGTCGCCTACACGCAGGTAAACTTCATCTGCCTGGTTTGCATGTACATGCGGGCTTGGCTCTATATGCATCAGTAAGACATGGTTGTTCCTGCCGTTAAAGTCTATGCATGGCACTTTTTCTATGGCAGCCTGCACTGTTGGCTCACAGAAGTCATACGGAACCCTGAGCAGTTCATTCATCTGCAGCACATTATCATCTGTCCCTTCAATCCTTCTGGTTTTATCTGAAATGCCAATGGCAACTGTTCCACCGTCAGCGTTTGCAAAAGCAACAAGCGTAACTGCCAGTGCTTTTGGATCAATATTTATGCTCTTGCGGTCAAAAATCTGCATTTCATCGAATGCTAAAATCTCTTCAATGGTCATCTGTCTGCCCCTTCCTGTGCTTGTTTCTAATTGAAAATACAGTCTAATGTTTCTTTTACTTTGACAGAATCACCTGTGTAAATTATCCTCAAATGTTTCTTAGCCCGTGTTACAGCCACATACAAAAGGTTTCTTGCTTTCTCATATTTCATAATCTGCTGCTCTGTTTCCAGTCCAGTGTAATTTTCCAAAAATTTTTTTATAAAAACTTTATCCTCCTTTTTCTTTCCAAATCCATCTTCCAATACAATTAGTACATTTTCAAACTCCAGTCCCTTTGTTCCATGAAAAGTATGATATATAACTTCCATTTTCTCATTACGTTCGATATAATTAAACCATTTTTCCAGTTCCGCCATGCTGACAGACAAAAGCTGCCTGACTCTGTTCAGACTCTCGTCTTCATCTTCATTTCCATCTTTTTCATCAAACTGCTGCTGTTCTAATACCTGCATAAAATATCCCGTAATATAATCACTTGTAATTTCATCCAAATCTAAAACAGCCTTTATTATGGTTCGGATATTATTGCTGCCCGCTTTATATTGCTCACACATCTGCAGCAAATAACTCCCTAATGTGTCGCCATCAATTTCTAACAAGTTCTTTTTTATTGTTTTAAGCTGGGTAATATTTAACTCCTGATTGTCTTTTACGCCGCCATACAAAATTTTTTCAACCGGCGTCCCTTCCAATCTAATGTCCACATAAAATTTAAGAATACGATATAAAAATGAAGCCGCCTTCCCAAGTTTTTCAGTATCTGTAGATAATAATTCCGTATTCAGCTGCTGAAAATGAGCTCCTGAATATGCTGCCGATTTTTTAAAGATGTCATATAGATTGGAAATCCCTATTCTGTGCGCAACTTCTTCATTTTTTAGGACAAAACAATGTAATTTTCCTTCATGCATATCCTTCCATTCATTTTTGCATTTTTCTATTGCTGCATCTATAGAATCCATATCATAATAAGCAACGCTTCCTCCTATACAGTCCATAAAAATAGAGTTCTGCTGCATACCGTCTAAACGAATTTTATTTGCTATATCAATGATCTCTTTATACGAACGTCGGTTAAACTCCTTATTGACTTTTTTTAAACCAGAATGATATTCTAAAAGACGACATCCAATTCCATCATCATAAATATTCTGCACCTGGTCACCGTAATACCCTACAAAAAATGTACGCTGCATTTCACCTGCGTGCCTATCGAGCGCTGCCATAATTTCAACCACTTCTATAGATGTGTCCTGATACTCATCTATAAATATATACGGAAATTGATCAAAAATAATCTGCTGCAAAACCGGATATCTTAATATCAGTTTTTTTCCATATTCCAGTAAAGTATCATGACTGATTCTCATCCATTCCAAACGATCCTGATTATACATTGCATTATACTCAATTTTTCTTAGTTTCCCCTGTGCTATTTTGGAAACACATATTTCATATCTCTTAATTTCATACAATTTACCAACAATTGCGCGGAAATTTTTTATATTATCCATAATATTCGGATATTGCGCCACATAACCGCCAAAATGATTTCGAAATTCATCAGCACTCATTGAATATCCCTGATAAAATTCATCCTTATAAATCCATACCTCTTCTTCAAATGTTTTTCTATCCTCAGTTGATAATTCCCAAAATGTCTTATAAATCTTTAATGATTCATTTGACAATTCTGCCCTATCATCAGCTATTATACCCTCCATTTTTTCTTTGTGTAACATTAGCAGTTCTTTCTGATATCCTTTAATCAGCCGCCATAATCTTTCATGAATTGTGGATACCACAGCAAGATTCGAATTGCCAATCTTATCTTTTACATGATTGGCAGCCACATTTGTATATGTAATACACATAATTTTCTGGTTATGTCTTTCCAATTGCGCCCCATATCTCTGAATTACATATTGAAGTGATTCTACCAGCGCATATGTTTTCCCCGAACCTGCACCAGCATCAAAAACCAGACTTTTGCTTTCATCAATGCATTTAAACAACTGATGCAAAATTTCGCGCTCCCGCTCCCTCTTTACCGGATCAATCTCCTGTAATCCCATTCCTTCCATCCTCCTCCAGTTTTCCTCCAAGCCAGTCTAATCCCTCTTTTATATAATTAGGCAATTCAGGCCTTTTTTCAGAGTCTTTCTCCACAATTAATGCATATAACAGTTCACTGGCAAATTTCCCTTTTTCATTTGATAATTTTGCCTGCCACTTATATGACTGTTCCCTATTCTGATTCAAATCAGCTTTTTTTCCTGATCCAACTATGTCTTTATAAATCTGTGGCTTTACTTTTTTCAATACATTATTTAAAAGATTATTTTCCGCATTTGTTAAAATAAATGCTTCCTCAAAACTCGTTGGGTAATATTCACCTATTTTTTTCTGGTATGCAATATAAATGTTATCTTCTAACATATACGGCTTTATATTTGTCAGACTGTAAGCCTTATGAAAATACTTAATTGTTTTATTACTGGTCTTCTGTCCTTTTAAAGTTTTAATCTGCGGATAATCATCTTGCTTTTTTTCTACTCCTTTCTCAATACCATCATCCTTTTTCTTTTTTTCTGGACGGTTTATATCCAAATCTGTAATAATAAGCGCTGGAATATTCAATTTTTTTAGCAAGTTTTTATATATAAAAGCATGAGCCCCGCTGATCCCAAAAAGAGAAATATATCGTTTATTCAATTCTTCTTTTTCTTCAATGTAAAATGGCAGTATTGTTTCTTCTGCGAATCCTTCAACCAGTATCACCGCATCTGCAAAAAATAATTCTGATACTTTATACTTAATGTGTTTTTTCAAAAAGGCAAAATCATCTTTTTCATCAGGCATAACTGCTGCATCGTCCAAATTTGCGACACATGCCATGTTTCCTTCCGCATAAACATAGCAGATATCATCAAATGAATTGCCCATATGAACTTTGCTGTTCAAAATATGGGAAGAATGGGTTGTGACAATTAATTGGCTATTTAGTTTTCTTTTTTTATCCTCAATCAGCTTTTTCAAGGCTTCATTTATATTTTTAATAAACAATTCTTGCATTTGCGGGTGCATAAAAGATTCTGGTTCTTCTATTGCGATCAAATTAATTTTACTGTTATTTTTTTCTTCCGGATAATGTTCCATATAATCTATTAATTCTGCAATTATCATTACTAAATGAGTATATCCAAGACCATACTGGTCTTCGGGAATATTCAGCCCTTTCTCTACATACTCATAAAGCAGAAAACCTCTGACAAGCTTTTCCTCCGTAATATCCATACTTAAATTTACTTTCATCACGTCGGACGCAACGATTCTTCCAATCGCATTATTAATGGCTTCGTGATGATGCTCTCTGATTCGTTTTGTCAGATTATTATTGATAATATCTATATTTTTTTCCAATTCCAGACGCTTGCTTTCTACAATACTGTCATATCGGTAGGAAATGATTCTGTTAAATGCCTCCGTTAAAGCATTAGCCCTTTTTACATTATTGGCAGATATACACTTGATATCTATTAAATTGGACAGCTTAAAATTACTATCGATACGTTCTGCTGCTAATTCATTTTCGGTTTCTTCTATACTTTTTTGATAATAGTTTATTTGAAATGACACTTTTTCCAGTTCCTTAAACATGATTTGAAAATCTGTTTTTACTTCCCCGCCAGAATTTTTCTGATCATTTCTTTTTTCTGCTTCTCTGGCTAATACCCTTTTACATGAATTCGCTATAGCTTCATTAAACTTTTCTTCTTCTGAAATCTCATATTTTACAATGATTTCTATTTCTTCTCTCTCTACATCTCTCAATAACATAAAAGGTACAAGATTAGTAACCAGATCATCACTATTTTTTTCAAGGGCAATTGTTAAAACAAACTCTATCCATGGCGGTTCGAATAAAGCTGCTTCTCCCTCAATTTTATATCCATCCAGATAATGCTGAAAGCATTCTCCCAAATAGTGAAAATTAATATCTTTTACCTGCAGCCTATAGATGTCACTATTCTTTATCATTTTTAATAAAGCCTGGATCACTGATGTTTTACCCGTATTATTTTTTCCAACAATAAGTGTTGTTGATGAAGCAACATCTATGTTTGGTTTACTTTCATTTTTACCAACACGTGTATCTTTAACTTTTATTCCGTCAGCATTTACAAAAGTAAAAATATTATGTTCATTCCTATATTTTCTAAAATTTTTCATCTGTAATTTCTTTAAGTACATGATATATTCCTCCTAAGTTAAATTAATGCCGATTATGCTCATCTTTGTATCGTCTATTCAACATCTGCAACAAAACAATTTCATTTATCTTCCTTCATAATAGATGCCGTTTAATCTCATAATCATGTTATGCTGCTGTCAGTCTTACTTATTAATTATTCACATATTGAAAAAGACGCAATAACCCATCAAACCTAAACAAACGATACCGCATCTGTCCCTCTGTTTTTAATAAAACTCCCATCTCACATAATATTTCTATATATTTTGCAGCGGTATTATATGCCATACCAAATTCTCTCGATACATCGTTAACGCTAATGTATGGATTCTTTTCAATATAAGCATATAAACGGAGCAGTATACCGCATGGCTTTCCAAAAATACGTATCTTATGCGTGTTTGTTTTTCTGAGTTCTTTTGCTGTTTCTAACTGACAAATTGTATTTTCAGCAGACACAGCAATTCCGTTAATAAAAAATCTTAGCCATGCTGAAAAATTGCTAAAATGCTGGATATTTGTGAAATGTCTAAGACATTCATCCTTTCCTTCCAATAGATACGCTGACATTGGAAACGCCGGATATGACAATATCCCTTCCTGCATCAGTATCAGTAAAATAAGAATCCTCCCGACCCTTCCATTTCCGCTTACAAAAGGATGTATTGTTTCAAACTGATAATACGATATTGCCGCTTTTACCAGCACGTCTGCCGAATGATTCGTCTGAATGAACTGCCTTAAATCTTCCATCAGCCCCCAAAGCTGATCAGGAGGGGGCGGATTATATTCTTCCATATTCGTTGCATACTGCGGATGCATTAGGAATACTTCCTTTCGGATTTCTCCACTTAAGGATGTCAATTCACCTTTCATTATATTTTTATGAATTTTACATAAAACATTTAAAGAAAAAGGCTCTTTTTTCAATTTCTGTAAAGTGTCACAATAGTTTTTCACCATGATACCATCCGCCGTCTGTTTAGAAAAAATTAAAATGCTCTCCATATCTGCCATGATACCATCAAAAGCACATGAGTTACGTGCTTCATTAAGCAAAATCATATGTAAGAATGGTTCTATATCCGGCAGGTTCCTAACTGTTCCCTCCAAAACCCCCAACAAGCGATGCGCCTGTGTCAGCATATGAGCCAATTCTATATCCATTTTCAAGCAGTCTGTCATTAAAGTCAGCTTATTCGGAAAAAAGCTCCAATGCAAAAAACCATTCACATTCAAACAACGATAAAATTCCCCGCTATTATTTTTCATTACCTATCCTCATAAAAATGATATAATTTGAAGAAAGCAATTCTCTTACGTCTTTCATTTCAAATTATATCACTTTTTTGAGTTTAATCAAGTTTATCTTTCGCAAACACCTTCGTCCCCATAGCCATCCAAAAAAACGCAACACAATGTCAATTCTGTTGCATAGTATCAAAATTTTGCCATTTTGCGCAAGAAATTGTTTTTAAGTTCCTAGCCTGGATGAATTGGAAAAATATTGATGAAGTGAAAGAATATAAAACAGAACAAATAGTATAAGCGAAAAACGCAGGCCGGAAATCTCAAAATAGCTTTCTGGCCTTATTGTTACCATAGATGTAATTTTTTGACGCTGGATGAGGGACAGAGCCTCATCCAGCTGGTTTTGACTGGCTTTACGGAAATCTTAAAACTGCTATCGCAGCAGATTTAATAACCTGTTCGGCACTTGGTTTGCCTGTGCAAGCACAGAATCCGATACTTGTGTCAACAATTTGTTTTTCAAATACTCCACCATTTCCTTAGCCATATCCGCATCCCTGATTCTGGACTCACTGGCCTGGACATTTTGAGCAATGTTACGGTTATTCGAATTTAAATATTCGATGCGGTTCTGCAAGGCGCCGTAAGTGCTGCGTCTTTCACTGAGCATATTTATCGCTTCATCTAAACGCCGCAGCGCTTTTTCTGCATATTTCGGCTTCGTAATTGTTATTGAGTTTATTTTCAGTGCTGCCGTACCGACACGCAGCCTTGGCAATTCCAGTCCTTGATTGCCGAGCGCGCCGACCTGCAGCATAAATCCATCCTGGCTTTTCCGTCCGTTTTCACAATAAAATACAACACCCTTAGCACTGCCTCCGATTTCCGTAATCGTATGGCTACCGGCTATTTTATGCGTAATTTTCAGCCGTCCGTTTTCGAGTGAAGCTATAAGCGGTGCTGTCTTCCCGTTATCGTCTCCATGCTCAAATTTATCGTTTAAAAAGTCTACGACTTCCTTTGCATTGTAAAATTCCTTGGTAAATGTATAACTATGCGAGACGTTATCCGTTTTTAATGTCAGTGTACGCTTGTCCGGCGGAAAGATCACGCCGCCGGTAAGGCTCTGCGCTCCCGTTACGTAGGAAGGCTCCGGCTTTCCGTTTGTCTTATAAAATATCGAGCTTGCAGCGCTGCCGCGCACAGCTTCTAATACATACGTACCAGGCGCGGATTCTATTTTCTGTGAACTTCCAGGTTTTGTAGCTTCCAAAAGTGTAATCTGCAGCGCGTTTGCATCTATGGCTCCCGCAACTCCGGTGTTATGTCCGCCAACTTCAGCTTTCAGTTCAAATCCGGTAATATTTTTTACTGCAAGCTGTGCATTTAACAACGGCGTAAGCGCTGCCGCAAGCTGGCTGCCTGTATAAATGCCTGGCGGTATGGTAACCTCCAGCGGTTTGGAATAATCTTTTTTCAGATCAGGCGGATTGCTTTTATAAGTAAGATCCAAAATGAATTTATCATTTACTCCGCTTGCGATTTCAATCGGGTCACTTGTAACATCATAACGTCCGATGATAAACGCTTCATCATAGCTATGTTGCCCTACCTGAAGAACCGGCTGAGCATTATTTGTGCCGGAAGTATTTACGCAAAAAACATTTTTGTAAAAACTGCTGTTTTGTATAGCCGGATCCTTAAAATTTCCATCTAGGGATACTGCATCCATCCGCAGCGAATTGTTGAAAGGGGATATTTTTATTTTTCCAGCTCCAATCTGCGAATCTATGACTACCTGCAGTTCGGAGGCAAGCTGCTGAAGTGTATATGCTTTTGCAGGCAGTATTACGTTGCATTTAGTTCCGCTTTCCAGTTCAAATTCAAAATTATTATTCGTGTTATCCAGTGTAATACTGGTAAATTTGTTTTCACCCCTCAGCTGCGCATAATCAGGCATATAAGGCCCTATCGGTGTTGGATTCAGTCCTACAAACGCCACCCATCCACTGCCATCATATCTGGTATCTACATCCAGCGAAAGTTTTTGCGACATGCCGGATAATGTTGTCGTAAGCGTTAAATGATTGCCGCTTAAAGATGCTTTTAAATTATGCCCGCCTTTCGCAAACTGCTTATTCAGCTCATCTATCAGTCCGGCTCTGGAATAAGTGCCATGATCTAAGTTTATCCAAATGTTTCGGCCATTCAGGGCAATACGAAGGCCATCATTATAATCGTCTATCGTAGTACTGCTAAGCGGAATTTCTTTTTGCATCGTAATGGATGCCATCTGATTAATATCCGGTGCAGTTGATCCTTGAAGATAGTGTTCTTCTCCGGTTGCAGTAAGATGCATGCTGTTTACCTCTCTGCCGGTAAACAGCTGCGTATAAGCTCCCGAAGTATTTGCAAAATATTTGCTCCATTTTGAATTTGAATCGGATCTCTCAGTTCAGCCCTCCCTACAATTCTCATATCACCAGAATCATAATCCGCTTTCTTGACAAAACCATACTTTGTATCTACAAACAAAGTTTTAAATGTTTCTCCATAAACACCAGAGTGATCAAATTCAAACTCAAGGTCTTGCCCGGTTGTTTCACTTGTCATACGTAAATAGTGAAATCTGACATATGTATCATTTAAATAAACACTGGGCGTTTCCGGTGCCGTTACAGAGATATCTGCCCCGGCTATCTTCTTAAACTCCTCGTTCAGAACATACGTCAGATTATCTTTGCTTGTATTGGAAACATCATCTATAATATACTCACCGGCAGGAATCTTAACGCTAATCTGATTTCCATTATATTTAAAGCTCAGTGTATCATTTGTGTTGTCTATTTTAAGTTTATTTGTAAAATCTTCATGGTAATATGTCTTTCCTGTAATCATAGCCGGAGTCCCGATCGTAGTCCCGTATCGAATGTTATCATAAAACACCGAGGTATAAATCTGCTCCGAACCAAGCTCCAGCTTAAACATATTCCCTTTCAGTCCGGTAATATTGTTATCATAACCTCCGGTAATCTGAATGCAGCTTTGTCCAAACTCTTTTGCTTCCACACCCGGATACCCCGCAAGCTGCTGATTCAACAGCTTGATCAAGTCATCCCGTGTATATTCTCCGGCTGGTATCTTCATGGATACCGGCGTAGGCTTCGATCCGTCCAACGGCTCAATGTCAAACTGTATTTCATCATTCTGATCAGTCGTAATCTTAAGCGGCCAGCTGGAATCAAAAGCAGTCGTTCCTAACAGATTCATCGTAGACAGCCCATTATAGCAGCCATAAATTAAATAAGCCAGGCTCCCATCTACCGAGTCAATCTTCGTCGGCTGTCCGTCCGCACCTTCAAAATTCAGGCTGCAGCGCCCATCCTGCATATATTCCAGAACAAATCCAGGATTTTCCGGACTCATCTGTGCAAACGCGTCGTCAATTTCATCTATCAGCTCCTGTGTCGTATAGATGCCATCCGGTACAGTAATCGTATAAGTATCCGGTACATATTCTCCAACTGGCAGATGAATATTTAAGCTGTTATCCGGAGCCATAACCGCATGCTGCTGGTTCGAAGCCCATACCCTGTTCCCGGCAATCTGATAATAAGAAGGCTCATGCTCCTGAAATACCGGCATGTTATTATAATACGTCGATGTATCTATCCGGTCAATTTCCGCCTGAATCTTATCCATTTCCATCGCCATTGCCATCCGGTCCTCCGGCGTATTGGTATCATTTAAGGACTGCACGGACAATTCCCGCATACGCTGCAGCATGCTGTGTATCTCATTCATAGCCCCGTCCGCGACCTGAATGTAGCTCGCGCCTTCTTCCCCATTATTTACCGCTTTGTTTAATCCGCGGATCTGCGCCCGCATTTTTTCTGAAATACTTAACTGCGCAGGCCCATCCGCAGCTGTATTAATCTGATAACCGCTTCCTAGAGCGTGTTTGAAAAATCATTCCCGCGATCTGCACTCCCCACTTTGCGGAGAATTCATCCCAAATTTAATCAACATAGCCCGCTATGCCTCATAAATTTGGGATAAATTCTCCACAAAGTGTGAAGTACATCTCACGGAAAGCATTTTTCAAACACGCTCTAGCTTTTTCGTGCTCTTCTGATAATTACTTGCATTGATGCCATGCTGTTCAGCGGCCATAACAGCGGACATGTTGTGTAAAATCTGCATGGTCGTTTTTCTCCTTTCACGAGAAGATTTTGTTAACAGTTCAGCAAACTGTCGAAAAAATCTGTTTACAAATTTTCTCTGATACATTTGTAATTTATCATGTCTGATTATTATATAACGGGAAATTACTTTTGTAAATACACAAAAAAATGATTTCCCGCACATAAAAAAATCCATCCTGCACATAATACATCCTGTATTAAAAATAATTCTATATCAAGAACAAGAAAGAGGTACAAACACATGATTTTAACAGAAAAAGAAACAACCGCAATCAAAGATTTACAGACCCAGGAACAAAGCTGCATCGAAAAATACAACCGATATGGCAAAGAAGCTAAAGATACGGTATTGAAAGATCTGTTCCAAAACCTGGAAAAAGAAGAAAAAGAACACTATGAGTCTCTTGGCAAAGTACTTTCCGGCAGCGTGCCGACATGCAACTGCAACGATAGAGACGGCAAAAACTACAGCCCTCAGGCAACGTACAACGCACTGACAGATAATGAAGACAAGAAAAACGACTGCTTCCTTGCAACAGACTGCATCGGCACAGAAAAAATGGTTTCCTCTGAGTACAACTCTAATGTCTTCAAGTTCTCTGAGCCAAGCCTGCGCAAATTGCTGGCTGATATCCAGATTGAAGAGCAGAATCACGCAGAAATGCTGTATAAATATAAGACAGTAAACGGAATGGCTTAATTCCTAAAAAAGAGCAGCAAAGAACCACTGCACCTGTATGCGGCGTAACAATTCTATGATGTCTGACTGTTACGTGCATACAAGTGCAGTGGTTCTTTCCTTCGTATGAAGCACTACTGCAGCAGATTCAGCAGCCTGTTTGGCAGCTGGTTTGCCTGTGCAAGTACAGAATCCGATACTTGCGTTAATATTTTGTGTTTCAGGTATTCTACCATTTCCGCAGCCATATCCGCATCGCGCATCCTGGATTCGCTCGCCTGTACGTTTTCAGAGGTGTTCCGGTTATTTGCGTTCAGATGCTCAATCCGATTGTGCAATGCGCCGTAAGTGCTGCGCTTCTCACTCAGCATATCTATCGCCTGGTCGAGCCGCTGCAGTGCTTTTTCTGCATATTTTGGTTTTGTAATGGTAATCGAATTTATTTTCAGCGCTGCCGTACCGACCCGCAGTCTTGGCAGTTCCAGCCCCTGATGGCCCAAAGCGCCGACCTGCAGCATAAAACGGTCCTGGCCTTTCCGTCCATTTTCACAATAAAAGACGATTCCTTTCGCACTGCCGCCGATTTCGGTAATCGTATGGCTGCCGACTACTTTATGTGTAATTTTCAGCCGCCCGTTTTCCAACGACGCTACAAGCGGCGCCGGCTTTCCGTTATCATCTCCGTGTTCAAATTTATCGTTTAAAAAGTCTACCACTTCATCCGCATTGTAAAATTCCTTTGTAAACGTATAGCTATGCGTGACGCGGTCTGTTTTTAGTGTCAGCGTACGTTTGTCCACCGGAAAGACCACGCCGCCGGAAAGATTTTGCGATCCGGTTACGTAAGAAGGCTCCGGCTTTCCGGTTGTTTTATAAAAAACAGAACTCGCGGCGCTGCCGCGTACGCCTTCCAATATATACTCGCCAAGCGGACATTCTATTTTTTGGGTACTGCTTCCCGGTTTGAGCGCTTCTGTAAGCGTCAACTGCAAAACATTAGTATTTATCACTCCCGACACTGGAATATCATTATGTGTTCCTATTCCAGCTTTCAGTTCAAATCCGGTAATATTATTTGCTGCCAGCTGTGCATTTAATACCGGTGTAAGTAAATCGGCAATCTGGCTGCCGGTATAAGTGCCTGCCGGTATCGTAGCTTCCAGCGGTATGGTATAATCTTTTTTCGGATCAGACGGCCGGCTTTTATATGTAAGGTCCACAATAAATTTATCATTCATGCCGCTTACAATTTCTATCGGCCCTGTTGTAACATCATAACGTCCAACAATATATGCATCTTCGAAGTCGTGCTTCCCCTCCTGATTAATTGGCGTTCCTTTATGGCTACCTACCACATTTTTTCCAAATACAGCTTTATAAAAGCTGCTGTTCTCCTTGCCTGGATCAGTAAAATTACCGTTTAACGCAATAGCCTCCATTTTCAGCTTATTTCCATTGTTCGAAATTTTTATTTTTCCTGCTCCTACCTGCGAATCTATACCAGCCTGCAGTTCATTTGCCAGTTCCTGTACGGTATAAGCTTTTGCCGGCAGTGTCACGCTGCACTTTGTTCCATCCGTCAATGTAAACTCAAACTGATTATTTTTCTGATCCAAAGTAATATTCGTAAATTCATGAATACCATATAACTCAGAAAAATCAGGCATATCAGGCCCTGTTGTGACTGGCTCCGTTCCGACAAACGCTTTCCAGCCATTACTGCTATGCGTATACAAGCTAATCGACAACGTTTGAGATGTGCCAGTCAACGTAGTTGTTAGCGTTAGATGATTGCCCGTCAATGATGCCTTTACTTTATGCCCATAATTTGCAAAATTTCTATTTAACTCATCTATCAATCCTTGTCTCGTATAGGTACCATCCGCCAATGTAACAGACATATAAGAACCATTTAAATTAAAAGCCAACACATTGTTTTGACTGTTAATGGTCGTACTGCTTTGCGGAATTTCATATTTCAGCGTATAAGATGCCATATCCTGTTTATCAGGCGCAGTCGATCCCTGCGGATAATGTTCTTCGCCGTATACTGTTTGAGAATCGTACTTCGCCTGTTCCGTCTGGCCGGTAAACAACTGATTATAGGCACCCGCCGTACTCCCAAACGCAAGATCCGTAACGCTGCCCGCCAGCGCTTTGATCACCAGCCGCTGCCCTGAGGCTGCAAATTCAATCATTCCTTTCTGGCTGCCCGGCAGCTGATTGTTCAGTTCCGTAATCAAATCTGACAGAGAAGAATAAGTTCCTGGCGGAATCGTTATCGTAAATGCCGGAGTTTTATTTACCGATAAAGACAATGTATTTGCCCCATTCTGAATCTGAATCTGTCCAGTTAAATATGCGGCTCCTGTAATCTGCATATCTCCGGAAGAATAGGTAGGATTCTTTTGAAAATCGTAGTTTGTGATCTCAAACAAAGTCCGATAAGTATCTCCATAGACACCCGTCATGTCAAAATCAAATGTAATATCATTCCCCGTCGAATTGCTCGTAAATGATAAATACCTGTAAGTCTCCCATACCTCATTAATATTATCATAAATACTTGGCGCGGAAACAGTAATATCTGCTCCTGGAATATTTTTAAAAGCTTCATTGAGCACATACGTTAAATTATCCTGGCTTTGCTTTGTTACCAGGTCTATCACATAATCACCTGCAGGTATCTGCACTGTGATCTGGTTTCCGTTATATTCAAACTTTAAACTGTTATTCGTTTGATTTATCGTGATCTTCTTTGTATAAACAGGATCATAATATGTCTTCCCTGTCAGCAGTGCAGGCCTTCCGGACGAAATTCCATATTTGATATTATCATAAAACACTGATGTATACGTTTGTCCAGTTGAATTCTCCAACTTAAACATATTCCCTTTCAGTCCGGTAATGCTGTTATCAAATCCGCCTGTAATCTGAATGCAGCTTTGTCCATATTCTTTTGCTTCCACACCTGGATACCCCGCAAGCTTTTGATTCAGCAGTTTTATCATTTCAGTCCGCGTATAATCTCCGGCTGGAATTTTTAACTCCACTAGCGTTGATTGAGAGCCATTCGTAGGCTCAATCATAAACTTCATTTCATCATTTTGCCCATCCGTAATTTTAAGCGGCCAATTCCCATCAAATGCCGTTGTGCCTAACAAACTCATCGAAGAAAGCCCATTATAACAGCCATAAATAAGATAAGCCAGACTGCCGTCTACCGAATCAATTTTTGCTGGGTTTCCATTTTTACTCCCCTCAAAATTCAGACTGCAGCGCCCGTCCTGCATATATTCCAGCACAAATCCAGGGTTAGCCGGACGCATCTGCGCAAACGCATCATCAATCTCATCGATCAGTTCCTGTGTCGTATAAATGCCGTCCGGAACAGTAATCGTATAAGTATCCGGATTGAATTCCCCGGACGGCAAATGAATATTGAGACTATTATCCGGGGCGGCAATCGCATGCTGCTGATTCGAAGCCCATACCCGGTTCCCGGCAATCTGATAATAAGAAGGTTCATGCTCCTGAAATACCGGCATGTTATTGTAGTAAGTCGTCGTATCAATCCGGTCGATTTCCGCCTGTATCTTATCCATTTCCATCGCCATTGCCATCCGGTCCTCCGGCGTATTGGTATCATTCAAAGACTGCACGGATAATTCCCGCATACGGTGCAGCATACTATGTATTTCATTCATGGCGCCATCCGCAACCTGAATATAACTTGCTCCTTCTTCCCCATTATTTACCGCTTTGTTTAAGCCACGGACCTGCGCCCGCATTTTTTCCGAGATGCTCAGCCGCGCCGGATCATCTGCAGCCGTATTAATCTGATAACCGCTTCCTAATTTTTTCACGCTTTTCTGATAATTACTTGCATTAATGCCATGCTGTCCAGCGGCCATAACAGCAGACATATTGTGTAAGATTTGCATCGTCGTCGGTCTCCTTTCGTGAGAAGATTTTATGAACTGTTCCGTCAACTGTCAACAAAATCTATCATCTAACTTTTCCTTATATCTTTTCTTATACATTTGCTTATACGCCTGTAATCTATCAAGTAATTCCATTATATAATGGCTGATTGTCTTTGTAAAGCGATTGTTTATCTCATTCTTTATCCGATCTTATCCTTATCTAACCTGGATGAACCGGAAAAGAAACATTTTTGACATTTTGTTGCGTTTTTTTGTTGGCTATTCGGACGCTGGATGAGGGGTGGGGCCTGGATTTCGGCTCCTACTCCAGAATGTTAAGAATCCCTAAGCATTCTGC
>CAOKJJ010000097.1 GCA_948468465.1 uncultured Eubacterium sp.
TTACGTTTCCAGATAAAATCTCTTTTTCGTTTTTCGCACGCTGTTCCCCTGTCCCCACGCAGTTAAACGGGCGGATAATGGTATACGGCAGCTGATACTGTTCCCAGGCCCCCTTCGCAAAATACTCGCACGCCAGTTTCTGAAACCCGTAAGTAGACAGTGGCGGCGGACACTGCAGCTGGTCACCTTCCCTGCTCGGATAGGTGCTGACGCTCTCATATACCATCGAAGACGAAAGCACATTGACCTTTTGCAGATGCTTATACTGATGCGCCCAGATAGCGGCATCAAACGTTGAAGCCGTGATCCGTTCATTTTCAGCCAGCAAATCATACGCATACGTATGAAAATAGGTAATGCCCCCAATCATCGCCGCTATGGCGATTACCTGGTCACAGTCCTCCATCAGTTCTTTCATCAGCGCAGTATTTTTACAGTCCCCTTCTACAAAACAGTAATGCGGGTCAGCATCATAGCTTTTTTCCACTGGCCCGTATTTGCTGTAATTATCAATGCCAATAACCTCATGCCCATGGTTCAAAAGCTCCTGCACCAAATATCCGGCCACAAATCCCGCAGATCCCGTAACTAATATTCTCATAATCATCCTCTCCTTTTTTATACGGCATGTCCGATAAACATGCTTCCCAGCGTTGAAATTTTAACATCCTCACAATAAAACAATTCCGAGCAGGAGCCCCATGCATCCAAAATCTCAAACCCATCTCTGGAATGTTTAAGAACTTTATCATTCACGACAGACCCATAATTTTTGTGATTGTTTAACACAAGCAGCAGCCTTGCCCCAGCGCATGCTTCGTACAGATCCTGATAACATGTCCCAAGCCCTAAATGTTCCATTTCATCCATGCGGGCAACAAAATCATGCAGCCTCATCTGATAGCCGGCCTTTTTCAGCTTTTCCGCGATATAGACGGAGCTGGAGCCTCTCAGATCGGACGTTTCCGGCTGCCCTTTAAACGCCATGCCGCTTAAAACAATCACTTTGCTGCCATCCGGTTCCCCTATCCTGTCCCTGACCCAGCCAACCACAATATCTTCCAGCGATTCATTAAATCTGCGGGCCGACAAAATAAAATCTTTGCTGTCGCAGTCCGGCATATTGTTAATCAATATATACGCATCTTTTTCGAGGCACGGCCCCGCTACAAATCCCGGCTTCGCAATATTGCTCCTGGCATACCCATAATTTGCATGCGTAATCGCCGCCACTCCATCAACCTCAAATTCCTGTGCCGCCATACAGAACGCATTGCCTATCGCAAAGGTCATGTCACGATATGTATTACAATAAAGTTTGATCAGTTCTGCTTCCTCCAGGCTGTCTGCCTCTACAACACAAGGCGTCATTTTCCGAAAAATTTTCTGTGCCATTTCGATGGATGTTTCATTATTTCCGCTGACTACCTGCGGCAAATGTGTCAGCTCATCTACCGCACTGCCTTCCAGCGTCCGTTCCGGGCACATGGAAACAAATATTTCTTCCTTATCCTTCCCGCACATCTTAGCCAGAAACGGAAGCACCACGTTGCGGGTCGTCCCTACAGACACCGTACTCCTTAAGATCATAAGCTGGCTTCCATCATACACATGCCTTACCGACAGAAGCGCGGATTTAATATATTCAAAATTCGGCGTTTTTTCCCCTTCCAGCAAAGGTGTCCCAACCGTTATGATAAAAGCATCATACGCGACCTCAGCCGGAAATGCATCCACCACATGCAGGGTTTTGTGCTGATGCCTTTTAATCAGGCTGTCCAGCCCCGGCTCATAAAAATGCGCATGGTTTTCTTTTAAGCATTCCTTTATATGGCTGTTCACTTCCACTCCATATACATCTATTCCTTTTGACGCTGCCGCCACAGCCAATGTCAGGCCAACATAGCCTAAGCCTATAATTCCAATCTTCATTATTTTTTCACCTCAATTATAAAATCTGTTCTTTCATAATACTCCTCTTCTCTGTTGAATCCATAAATACTGCATTCATTGCTGCCTTCACATAAAACATTGCTTGGTACCCATACTGTAAACCCGGAATTCAAATATTTTCCCTGCCCTTGCTTATAATCATCAACATATTCAGACTCCTGTAATAACGCAGCAAAATAATTACCATTTAATCCAATCACAACATTCGAAGGATTTGACTCATTTGTGCCGTCCACACACCATCCTTTTATATTAATATATTCATGCTCACCTAAAACCTGCTTCGTTAATGTACTTTGCCATTCATCAGAAAAAACGAAATTAACCTCAGCATTTTTTCTATCATCCGTCACGCATATTTCTTCATATTTGCTGAAATCTACAGGCATATTAAACCTTCCCCACATAAGTCCCGGAGGATTTACCTGTATGCTGCATGTATCCACGCCATGATCACTATATAACCAACTATTTTCATGATAAATATCTGAAAACTCCGCCTGATCTATAATTTGAAAATGCAGCATACAAATGACAATAAGATAAGAAATACAAGATGCCGTTATGATAATCATCTGCTTTTCTACCATCAAAAAAACCGCATAGGCTAATAAAAACGCAAAACACATCTGAGGGATAAATAAATAACGTCCTGCATTTGCATTCCAAAAAATTGATTCATCAATATACGCTCCGTTCGAAATATATCCCAGCAATACTATTCCATATGCAAAGATCAGCTCATAAATAAACAAATGCACCTTTTTATTTTTCAAATATACTGCAAACACAAGTACCCACACGAAAAATCCAAATCCAAGTGCAGCATAAACTGCATGACTGTCTGTACCGCTTTTTTGATATAATTGATTCAAGTAATCCGGATACAGTACCGATGCCGGAATAGATGCTATCGTTGATTTTGCTGCTGAAAAAAGATTGCTAAGTATCGAAACTCCTGTATCCGTTCGTTTATCTAAAAGTGTAAAAATTCCCTGTATACAACACGGCAATACTATACATATGTATTTTGCTGCATCATTTCTAATATTTCCCCTGTTATACTGTTTTTTGATTACTTTAAGGAAAATAATAAATGAAAAGATACATACAGTTACTACGGCAAGTGGTGTTGAGAGTCCAATTAGTATCAACGCCACAAGCTCTGTGTTATTTACTGATAACTCCCTGTCATGCAATAATTTTATTCCTATCAGCATAATATAAAACCCGCTCCACCATTGCCAGCACGTAATATTATGCCACACTTCAAATGCTTTATCGCTCGTTAGCAGCACTGCCGCAAGCGCCATCACCAGCCTATAGAAATCTTTTTCTACAAGCCACCTAAAATCTTTGGAACAAATTTTCGCTACAAAAACCGTTTCTATTGTTAATGCTGTAAACATCATAAAATAAGGGACTAACTGTATGCCCTGTCCCAAAAACCTGCTCATCATCAAAGAAATCCAAGTTACAAACTGTGGAATTATCTGTATATATCCTGTATTTGGTATAAAAACAGAAAATATCCCTTTTTCCAGTGCCCTGTTCAAAAAACAGCTGGCATCCTCTCCCATTAAATAAGTAGTACCCAATACAGTTAACTGTCTGGAAGCTATCATAAAAAACAGAACCAGCCAAAATGCCATCATCATCCTTTTTTCCTTATTTAAAGACAATGTACGTACCATTTAACAACCCTTTCTTTCCATATTTATTCATTCATATAAATTCTGTTATGAAACAATTCCGGATAATCACTGTAAAACCTGTCAAACATATTTCTCAAATATGCAAGATCTGTTTCCGTAAACTCCGTGTGTTTTTCATACATAGAAACGGTTACATTACCTTCCAAAGCATACTCCTTGACATAGCTGTAATGACTGCTTAATTCTCTGCCCTGAATAAATTCTTCTGCTAATATCCCAATCACCCGCTGTGATTCTTCTCCTAAATGATACTGCACAGGATCCGCAACTAAGACAACATCTGCATTCAAAAAATCTCTGGAAAAGCCATCCCTTAGATCCACATGACTGGAAACATATACATTTTGAACTGCTAACAGCTTATCTGGCATATAGGCTTTTCTGACTAAATCATCATTCAAAATTGTGGAACTCGAAAGGATATATACCGTTTTGCCCTCTTCTGCCAATTCATCTATATCGTTAACCATTCGTTGTATTTGAGGTATGTCATCACGTATTTGAGGTGCTATACGCTGGTTTGTAAATAAACTTCCAAAATTCACCTCAGGATTTATACAGATAACAGACTGCAGAAAGTTAAATGCTATCACAGCCATTGTACATTTGAAAATACATGTTCCATGCCTGGCACGATATATTGCATGTTCTCCTGCACATACAAAGGCCATAATTGGTATAATCGTTATATAATAGTGATGATTTCCCATGCTTTGTACTTTATAAAACAAATAAGTGGATAAAAAAAATGAACTTAATAAAAATATACCAATAGGTAATCCTTTTTTTCTTTTCAGACAATAAATTACGCCTATAAAAGCTATGAGTATAAGGACCACTCCATAATACTCTGTCAATAGCTGATAATTGTGAATCATGCCGCCAGTTTGATATGCGGAATATGCAGCAAAAATTGTACCTTTTGAACTATTGATCAAAAATCCCCGAAAAAACACTGACAGAAAAAATGCCATTGTGCCAATAATTACGATACCATTTTTCATTACATTGAATAAAAAGCGCTTCTTATTTTCTGACGGTTCAAGCAGGAACTGACAGATACACATAAGGACAACGCCTATGCCTGCGCCCAAAACCGCAAATGAAAAGTATCTTCTTCCAATCATACTCAGCATTAGCGAAGCTGCCAGCAAAATATCTTTTTTTACGTCCACTTTAGAAAAAGAAAAATTGCATATCATAAGATAGCTGAATGATAGATTTAATAAGGCAAATGCATCCAGATATCCTAATAAAACAGGCAAATAAAAAGCTGGATTTATGATAATGGCTGCAAACAATGCACTTGTGCATGGCTTTACATTACGGTCAATCAATGTAATAAGGCTTTCCGCACATCCCAGGATTGCTATATAAGTAAAGCTCATAAACATATTGTATATAACCAGCGCATACATTGGAAAATCTCTGCCTAAAATTCGTAATGGCAGCGCCAAAATACATGGTATCAGCTGATTATATTCATCTGCGTTTATACTGTGATATAGATTTTGCAAGGTCTGGATTGGCTGTTGAAAGATAAGGTCGCTAATTTCAATTGCAACACCCCAATACCCGCCAAAATCCCAGAACCGAATATATCTTTCTTTTAATAAGACAGAAAGTATTAATATATTTGAAATCAAGTAAAGCAGCAGCATAACCGCCTTTTCTCTTTTTTTCCATGATTTCATTCTGGCCATTTGTCCAGTCTCTTTCAACACCAAATAAATGAAAAAATAAAATAGGAACAATATCCCAACACAAATCCATACACCTAAAATTTCATTGTGTTCATAAAAAGAACCTATCATTCCAACTGTCAATGCAAAACTTATCAGTAAAATACACCAGACTTTTTTAACATTTTTCATCCTAACCATTGTAAATTCCCTTACTTTTCCTTATTCTCTTTCAGGTTTACTTTTTCAGTTTTATATGTTCTGTCACTAATAATATAGCGCGGCCTGGCTTTAACCTCTAAATATATTTTGCCTATATACTCACCCAACACACCCAGACATATCAGCTGAATGCCGCCTATAAAGCAAATAATGCTTGTCATGCTTGTCCACCCGGCAACTGTCTCACCCATCACATACTGTGCGACAGACCATACAACAATACAAAAACTCATGATTGCCAAAAGTATCCCCATTTCCGTTATGATATGGATCGGTTTAATGCTAAGGCTTGTAATTCCATCAAATGCCAGAGCCAGCATTTTTGATATAGGATAATGTGAATACCCTGCAATCCGTTCCTGCCGTTCATAAAATACACTGGTACTTTTAAATCCAACTAACGGAAACATCCCACGTAAAAATAAATTTACTTCTTTAAAATTTGAAAAACCTTGAAGCGCCCTGGATGAAACCAGCCTGTAATCCGCATGATTATATATGACTTCAGCCCCCATCTTATTTAAAAACCGATAAAATAATTCTGCTGTAAAACGCTTAAAAAAAGTATCTGTTTTTCTTTCTGACCTGACACCGTATACTATGTCATATCCTTGATAATATTCTTCAAGCATGGCATCCATGGCATTCAAATCATCCTGCCCGTCGCAATCAATACTAATTGTAATATCACAAAAATCTTTTGCTTCCATTAATCCGGCTAATACCGCATTTTGATGCCCTCTATTACGGCTTTGAGCAATTCCTATATAATTTTTATTTTCTTTCGCTAATTTACATATAATATCCCATGTATGGTCTTTGCTTCCATCATCCACAAATAAAATCCGGCTTTCTTCCTTAACCTGACCAGTCTGAATCAGAAATTGAAGTTTTTTTAAAAACATTTTACTCGTAATAGGCAAAACCGCTTCTTCATTGTAACAAGGTATAATTATGTACAAAATTGCTTTTTCCACCTGCATAACTCCCTCCATATTGCTCTATGCCTTTTATTAAACAGCAGTCTTCTCAGGCCTGATTACAAAACACAATTTTTTCCTTACACAAGATTCTAATTTTACAAGCAGCCAGCCCGCTGAAAAGTCGGCTATCATTACGATCATAAACAGCAGTCCCAATTCAATTGCGGACAATGCAATACTGTCATAATTACTGATAATCTGTTCGGAAATGACATGATGTAAAAGATATATAGCAAAAGAGTATTTGCTAAGCCATTCAAATATATTTTTTTGCCACCAACATAATTTTCTTTCCAACTGTTCTCCTAAAATATCACACATGAAATAACAAGTCATTCCTCTGACCGTAACTATATAAATCAAAAAATCATCTGAAAAAGGAACAAACAGCAACATTCCTGTAATAAATAAAACAATCAGGCAAGCCGACTTTTTCACCTTGATACAATATTCTGTCAGGTACATACCAAATACAAATTCCGGCAGTCGAACCCATATGTTCTGAAATTTATTTTCTAAAAAAACATATTTATGAATCACTATAAAATAAACAGCCATTACCAGAAATGCCGTTATCCTCGGATATTTTTTTACTCCTGTCTGCAATAACGGGAACAAAAGGTACATAAATAACAGACATCCTAAAAACCATTCTCCCAAAAGATAAAACGTCGGAAACACTCCTGCAAAATAGCCGTCCATGCCTATCATTGTCAATAATGCAGTCCAATGTTCTGGCTGCGCAACAAACGGATGTATGGATTTATATTTTAAAAAATAGTAAATAAGTATGATAAAATACGCTAACCAAAACAAAGGAAAAATTGCTGAGAACCTCTTTTTATAAAAACTTTTAAAGTCTTTCTGCGCAGATTGCATCAATGTCGCTCCTGATAAAATAAAAAAAAGCGGAACTCCGATATCTGCATATGAACCATTCGCATTGTATATACCAAACAGCATCTTTCCAGGAATATTGTGAGCTGCCAGCGAAACATTAAAATGGAAAATCAGAATCACCATCATCCCTGTCACCCGTATAAAATCGTACTTAAATATCCGCTTATTTTTCATCACTTTTTCCATCATGTAACCTCATCACGCAGCCTGTTAATTACATCCATACGATGCTCCAATTCTGCCGCGCGCCTGTCCAACTCCTCATTACTTAGTTTTAAATCGTTTTCCAAAATACGTACTCTTTCATTTAAACTGTTGATCACATCCATACGATGCTCTAATTCTGCTGCACGTCTTTCCAGCTCTTCTTCCGCTAATTTCAGCCTGTTTTCCTTATCTGCTTTTTCCGCACAGATTTGATTAATTACATCCATACGGTGCTCCAGCTCTTTTTCACGTCTTTCCGATTCCTCAAACGTTAATTTCTGTTCATTTTTTAGAATATCCACCTGGCGCATGCGTTCTTCAAGGCGTGCCTCCAGCTGTTTCACTATTTCACGGCATTTGATTGCTTCTGCACGGCAATAATTTAATTCATCCAGCATAGGCATGTATTCTTCTCGTAAATGAAGGCTGGCCATAGAAAGTGATTGTTCCGGCAAATCTGCATTACTGGCTATTGCTATCACATATTTGCCTTCTGGCTGATATCGCTTTTTATTTTTATGATATAGAATCGTTTCCTCGTCCTTATCCTTGTCAATCAGGCAAACGACCTCCAGATACTGACGATATAACTGTATCTTTTCAAATTTGGTTTTTAATAACTCCAAAAACTCTTCTTCATAAAGTTCATGAACATGGAAATGATTGTGAAAATGATATCTGTCTGTGTATTCCTTTTTATTCGGACTGGACATAATCAATAATCCATCCTGCTTTAAAATCCGTCTGATCTCTGACATAAATTTCAACTGAATATTTTCAGATACGTGTTCAATTGTTTCAAAAGAAATCACCACATCCACTGTATGGCTTTCTATGAAATCTAATTTTTCCACGCTTCCCTGCATGTACTGAATATTCTCTGCATCCGAATATTTTTCTTTTGCATTTATGATTGTCCTGCTATCTATGTCAACGCCAATCACCCATTTAGCTGTCCGTGCCAATAGATAACTCCCGTAGCCTTCTCCGCAGGCGGCGTCCAATACCACTTTTCCTTTTACAAATCTACAGGCGGCATAGTACCTTTCCATATGTTCCAGTTCCAATTCATCATCCTGACTTTCCGGTATAAAACGTTCCCCTGTCATAACTATTTCTGACATACCCATAATCTCCAATCATTACATTTTGTTTTATTCAAAAAATCTTATCCATTAACCTCTACATACTTTAAAAACCTGTCCCTTAACGCTCTGTCTTCCAACAGCTGTTCCTCCGGATTGATAATTCCTGCTTCCCGGCACGCATCCATATATAAAAGCATCATCCAAAACACCTTATCATTTCCCTGCAGATTCAACGATTCTGCCAATTTTACAACATCTGTCTGCCTTCCGTCGTCTGTTGTTAACACGGTCCGATAAAATCTCCTTAGATTTGCTGCCCATACCCATGCAATTTCAAACAGCATTGCCTTTCTGTCAGAAGAAATCGTATTCGCACTGTGCACACGATACTGCAGCAATGGCTCCTGCAAAATCACACAATCTGTCGCTTCAGCCGCACGCAGTGCATAGTCCCAGTCGTGCGCAAACCGCAAATTACGCATTCCGCCAATTTTTTCATATAATCTTCTGCGAATAAGGAAATTACTTGTAGTCGATATAAAATTTGCCATAATCAGATTTGCTCTGAAATCATCCTGCATTTTCAATGAAAGTTCCGGATGCGGCACCAGCCATGGTTCCATATTTTTCCATCCTTTTTTTATTCCCAGAAGTTTCCCTTTTTCATTAATCACGCTTAAATAAGTACAGGCAAAACCAATTTCCTTATGTTCTTCCATATAGCGGATCATTCGCTCAAACCTTTGCGGCTCGTATATGTCATCAGAATTCAAAATTGCCAGATAATCTCCTTTTGCCATAGCCAATCCCCGGTTAATGGCCTGATGCGCCCCCGCGTTTTCCTGTCTGTAAATATCTATGCGTTTGTCAGTATACACACATGCTTTTTCAAAAGATCTGTCTGTCGATCCATCATCTATAATAATCAATTCCCAGGACTGGTAGATCTGATCTAATACGCTTTGTATTGCCTGGCCGATAAACTTTTCATGATTATATAAGGGAATAATGACAGACAATAATGGACCTTCTGTTTTTTTACTATACTTCCCAACTTTCTGTTTTAACAAATGCATCATAGTATCCTTTCTGCCTGCCCTTCTTTTTCAAGCAGCTTTATATTCCTGGGTACAAGCTTTCCCCTTCCTTCCTGATAAAGGCAATCATCCACGCACTTAATAACCAAAGCATCCGAAACAAATTGAATTTGCTCATGATTTGCATAGGTGCCTTCCGCCAAGGCAACATCTACTGGATAATCTCCTGTATGCAAATCTGGAAATATCAGCTGCCATGCAAGCCGATAAATCTTTCCCGGCCTTAAAGGCTTCACTCCGACTTTTTCAAATACAGTATTCGTCACTATCAATTCATTGCCAAGTATATCCTTGATATTAAACCCCAGTATCGGAAATTCAATGACACGTTTTGCTTCTATTTCCATAACGATGCTTATCTTCTGCCCCGGCCTGACCTGTGACAACAGCTTTTCATTTTCATCCGCCAAAGCAATTTTGCGGAAATATGCAGCCTGATTTCCAAATGATAAAATACATGTGTTATTCTCCGTCTCCTGTCCCACCATATCATCTGCTCCCAGCTTTTGCTTTTGTATATCTGTTACATCATATCTCATAAATGACAGATATTCTTCGATGATCTCCCCTGGTGTTCCTTCTTTATAGATTTTCCCATGATCCATCCAAATGACACGGTCACAAAAACTGGATATTGCGCCTGTATCATGACTTACGAACAAGACCGTTCCATTTTGCGTAAACTCACGAATTTTTCGATAGCATTTTTGTTGAAAACGAACATCTCCTACACTCAGTGCCTCATCCACGATCAGAATTTCCGGCTTTACGTTTACTGCCACCGCAAATGCCAGACGTACCAGCATCCCGCTTGAATATGTTTTGATTGGCTGTTGAATGAATTTTCCGATATCGGCAAATTCTAAAATCTTTGGCACGCTCTCATCTATCTCTTTTTTTGACAATCCATTGATTCTGCCATTCAAGTAAATATTATCTATGCCGTTTCTTTCAGCATCAAAACCAGCGCCTAATTCCAACAATGCCGATACCGCCCCACTTAGCCTAATATCTCCTGCCGTCGCCTTAAGCACGCCTGTAATCATTTTTAACAAAGTCGATTTGCCAGCGCCATTGCTGCCAATAATCCCCACCGTCTCTCCCTTTTCCACACAGAACGAAACATGATCAACCGCCAGAAAATCTCTGTGATAGCTCTTTTTTTTGCTAAACGCCTCCCTTATCCGGTCAACCGGCCTCTCATATAATTTGTAGGTTTTTACAAGATCACGGACTTCTATCGTATACATGTTCTCTCCTTATTCAATAACCATCTGCTCTCTTCCCTATAATACATCTGCAAAATGCCCTTTCATTCGATTCATCAGAATTCGTCCAATGCAAAAAAGTATGCATGTAACCGTCCAAAACCAAAGCATTTGTACCCAATGATGAAAAAACCACTCTCCCTGTATCAGGCTTTCACGATACCCATTTATAACATAATGGAGCGGATTTAATTTATAAAGCCATGCATCTTTTTCTGCAACCATTGTATAAGGCCACATCATAGGCGTCATCCACATCAATATCTGCAAAATGATTCCCATAAACTGCCCTACATCTTTGATAAATACATTTAAAGTTGCCGTTATGTACGATAACCCTAGAGATAATGCAGCTAAGCAAACGCTAAAATATAACATATCCAGAATATGAATCCCCACAAAGCGTCCATAAATCCCATAAATAGCCAGCAATATGATATTAAATACAACATTCAGGATAAATGACGACAATATTTTCACCAATGGCAGCACTTCGATCCGAAATACCACTTTTTTCACTATATAACTGTAAGAAGTAAAAGCAGTCGTCCCTCCAAACCATGCGTCATAAAAGAAATTCCACGGTATCATCCCTGCGGATAACCATAAAATAAACGGAACATCATTTACAGGATTTGATCGAAATCCTACCTGGAAAACAAACCAAAATAAAAGAATCGTCGACAAAGGCTGGATCACACCCCAGAAAATTCCCAGATAAGATCCTGAAAACCGGCTTTTAAAATCACTTACTGCAAGTGACATGATCTGATCTGCCAGTTCCCTTTTCTCACATGTACGGCCATTAACTTTTACTTTCATTTTGCCCTCCATTCATTGCCATCTGAAAAGTCTGGTCATACTGCTCACATATATGGCTAATTGAAAAAAAATCTAACATGGCATCTGCACAAGATGTGGCATTTTTTTTATATTCTTCCCAGTTTTCCACAAATTTTTTAAAATTTAAATCATCTGACTCTGCCTCATTTATAATCCTTCCATTTTTGTTTTTTCGGATAAACCTTTTTGTATCTCCGGAATCTGTAGAAAAAATCGGAACCCCCATACTCATTGCCTCAATGCAGACGATTGGCATTCCCTCAAAATCAGAGGTGATAATCAGCGCATCAAGCACACGCATAAATTCTGGTACATTTTTCACATACGGAATTCTTACTATCAAATCCTGCATTTGATTTTTCTCCAAATAAGAATCTACTTTGTCTTTATAGGGGCCGTCTCCCACCATAATAAATTGTATTCCTGTCATACCATTTTCCGAACATGCCTTCACAAGCTTACAATATCGAAGCGGGTTTTTCTGTTCCGCCAGACGCGCAATAAAAGAAACATGTTTTTTCATCTTATCAAGTCCATACTTATCGCATACTGCTTCATAAGAAATATCAGATTTTCTTACCATGCAAATCTGCTTGTCATCTACTGCCGGATAAATAATATCTATCTTTGTTTCCGGAATCTGATACTGACTGATGAAAGTATCCCGAATCAGCTCTGTAATTGCAATAAATCGCTGAAAACTCTGTACCTGCGGATTTTTATAATATTCAATCCAGCCTGCCCTGGTATCATATACATCCTGGGCAACAATTGGCACACCTGAGAAAATTTCCTGTATCTGAACCGTATGCTGTTCAAACCACGGTGAATTATTGCATAACCATATAAGATCAGGGTTGAACATTTGATTCAGTTCATAAAAAAGTTCCAGAAAATGAGCTTCCACTGTTATTTCACGCAGATCAAAAATGTAGTTACAAATCCCTTTCAGCTGGTAATGCAGGGAACCATGACGGCTTGTATGATACTCTATCGTAATCATGCAAAAGTCATATTTATCTTTCAGCTGCCTCATAACTTCTATTGTATTTCTTTCAATACCACCTACTGCCAAAAAAACCGGAATGACAAAAACCAGCGGTTTTGCTTTATTTCTCTGTGCAAAGCTTCTTCTGCTGATGCGATATTGTACGTCACGGCATCCTAAAAAGCCTTTTTCTGTCGGCTGGACGGTAATGCCATTTTCATGGGCATGAACACTGTGCGTTTCCACCTGATAAGCAGGCAGGCGCATATATTTTCCACAGGCCGCTTCCATCCATGTATAGCCAGTGTTCCTTTTCAATAACGAACGATAAATAACCACATCTGCTAAATCCTGACATGCAATCTGCGGATATTCTATGTATGACTTTGATACCAGCACATAATCAATATCATAATTCAGCAAAACCATGACAACTTGCAGTATCTGTGTAATGTCCAGCGGCTCTTTGGATGGTTCATAATAATAATCTGTATATCCCGACTTCATATGTCCGGCTTCTGAAATAATGACGTCTTCCCCAAAAATGGAAATCTGTTTCCGATAGGATCGTAATAGCTTTTCTTTTTGATCCGGCAAAATATTTCCTCCAATTCCAATTTGGATAGTTCTTCTTTGACCGTATGCATATGTTATATGCAACGGCTTTGCATTCTGCACCTTGCATTCTACCCGATGGAACATACGTGCCGCTGCACTGCGAAACATCTTATAAATTCCCATATCACCCTTTAACGCTTTCACTTTCATTTGTATTTGAAATTTTTTGCAGTCTGGCGGCAGTTCTTTCACTAAAATACAGGGATCATCTGTATTTGAAAAATCATACTCCCCATGATCCATCCTGCACGCATTATGCCAGGCCGCCTTTGCCGGCCAAAAACTTCCATCCTGCAAAATAAATCCCATACCATTAATCTGTACCCTGCATCTTCCTTTCAGCGGAGCAATCCATAATTCTTTGACCCCTGTCTGCAAATCAAGCCCATAGGATGTCTCAGATTCATCCCAATAGACCCATTTCCTTGCCTGCTGTTCACTAAATCCCTGACCGCTGTTCCAATATATTTCCTGATAAGGCATCCTCATATACCGGTAAGTAAAATCTACAACACGGCTTTTTCCTTTATATGGAAGATACTCTCTGTCAATACGTTTTACGGTTCCATAAGTATAATAAAATCGAAATAATGCTGCATAAACAAACGAACAGACTGTCCGGTAAACAGAATGATCCTTTTGTGAAAGCTTTTTTTCCAACAGGCATGTTAAACGTTTTCCTGCCTGGATACTGCTCTGGATCAATTTGCCTCGAAAAGAAACATCCCGCTTTTTTTCTTTTTTATACTTACAGTAAATATCCTTAATGCTTTCCACATCACTGATACATTTATCTGCCAAATCATCATGAATCTTGCAAAACGTCACCAACTGATCTCCGGCATTTATCTGCCGGTTACAAAATTTTTCCACACTGTCATATACATGATGATGATATGCCAGAATATCCGGGTCATAATAAATTTTCATTCCTGCTTTTTGCAGACGATATCCAAGTTCAATGTCTTCAAACCCATACTTATCAAATCCCGTATGAAAATAATATTCCTGCTTATGCAGCAGCTTTGCCGGAACACTGATATTTGATGTATAAAAATGCCTGAAATCAACCATTTGATATGGTGGTAATGCAATAAATCCAAACTGCTCACATCCGATTTCTGTAATATGCCGCATCAGATGATTGATCTTTATATCCGGATGCCAATCAATTCTGCCCAGTGTGGCTACGTCATCTCCGTATTTTAAATAATTTTCAAAATGCCGGTTGATATAATCCTCCCCTGGAAATATATCATCACCTGTAAAAATAATTAATTTTCCGGCTGCAATTTCTAATGCGGCGTTCCGTGCTTTTCCAGCCCCGCCTTTTTTATTTCGCAAAAGCTTTACCGGCAATTCCCGAACAGATTCAATGATCTCTATGGTACGGTCGGCAGAGTCATCATCCGAACAAATAATTTCATATTCATATTTTGTAGCTCTGTCAGTTTTTCTCCAGGCATCAAAAACCTGTTCCAACACATCTTCCCTGTTATGTGTAGCAAAGATCACACTAACATCCATAATTTTTATGTATGATTCCTGGAATTACAGACTTCTATACCTTCCTAAATATAGTTTCCTGAAATTACAGTTTTGCCATACTTTCCTTTCTAAAGAACGCTTCAAAAACAGTTTTCAATAACAACATCCAAACTGTCTTTGAATTTATTCCAACATTCTTTTTTATCATATTTCTATATGTTCCAACTCTACAAATATCCTATGAGAATCAGTAACCGGCAGACTATGTCATCCAGCCAGTTTTGCCTGTAGATACCACTGGCAGCTGCCATGCAAACCCGCTGATAGAAACTCTTTCTATATCCGCACATCTGTGCCAATCTGCCCTTGTCTTCCCTATACACTGCCGGAATGTCTGCATATATCTCTTGAAACTCTGACGCCTGTCCGGACAATTTATGTTTTATTTTACCGGCATATATGATCCTGTTCTTCCAACGCAGCTTCCAGCAATTTTGCATTCCCACTTCATTGTTTTCATGCTGCCGATACAACATATATGCCTGCTGGTCAAAAATCACTTTTCCAAAGTAAGCCGCTGTTAAATACATCCACCAGTCATGCATGATATTACTCCTGGGTAAATGTTTCCTGACAAGCAATAATAATTCCAGATTAAATACTTCTGTACAGCCCATACAAATATTTTCGACTAATGCATTTCCAAAAGAAGCTTTCTTGCTGATACGGTAATAAAACATTTCCTGTTTTTCTAAGTTCTGCGAAGCACAAATCACTTTTCCAGCATACAAAAGCGGCTGATCAGCGGAATCCATACATTGGGATTCCTGTGTCAATTTTCTTACCGCCTGTGCCAGTTTGTCCTTATGCCAGACATCATCCTGGTCAGCAAAAGCATAATAATCTGCCGTAGTATCCGTCTGTACCAGCAAATCATAAAAACTGCCCGCTGCTCCTTTATGTTTTCCTGTATACCAAAAAATATTTTCAAATCTCTGTGCATATGCTGAAAGTATCTCCTGCGTATGATCAAAAGAACCATCATCTCTGACAAGTATTGACACCTTTATGCTCTGACCTTCCTGCATCAAAATACTGTCAAGCTGCTCTTTTAAATACTTTTCGCCATTGTAGGCCGATAGCAGTATACGAACAGTCCTGGCTTCCATTTTTTAACATTCCTTTCCCTGCTCCGCCTCCATTTGGGCATATATTTTTTTCATTCTGTGCACAGTAATATCCTGGCTATACGCTTTGATCTTTTGCTGATTATAACTGCCGCATGCCTGCCTGAGATTTTCATCATCCGCCAGCTTATCCAACGCCGCCGCAAGTGTCCGCAGCTTTCCTGACGGAAATCTCATGCCGCCTCTATCATCAATAAGCTCCCTGTTTCCACGTATATCGGAAACCACACACGCATTACCGGCAGCCATCGCCTCCATCAATGCAACTGAAAGGCCTTCTTGCAAAGATGGCAAAACAAAAATATCTGTATTATAATAAAATTCTTCCATATCCGCCTGAAATCCAGCCATCCGCATACGCTGCCATACGCCAAGCGCCTGTGCCTGTGATTTCAATCTGCCTTCCTGCTCTCCCTGTCCGCAAATTAAATAATAAATATCTTGCCTTTGCAGCCACGACAAAGCAGTGATTACTGCCTGATGATTTTTTCTCCGGCTCAATTCTCCAACAGACAGTACCACCACAGCGTTTTCAGGTATGCTGTATTTTTGACAAAATTTCTTACGTGTTCTTTTTTCTGTTATACATGCCGCATCTTTATATTTTTTAAATTTGGAAATATCAATTCCTATACCAGGAATATGATAAATCCTTTTTGCAGAAAGATGCCGTCTAGCAAACTGATAATCTTCAATATTTACTGTAATCAGTACATCTGTCCAGTATGAAAATAATTTTTCCACTGGATAATACAGCAGCCAATTTTTAAAAGAAGCACCCTTATAAAAGTGAAATCCATGTGCTGTATATATGATCTTAATCTTCCTCTTATAAGCTACCATCCGGGCTAACGCAGCCCCAACCGGCGAATGGCAATGAAACCATACAAAATAATATCTTTCTGTCAGCTTCCATAACTGTACAAACGCTTTCAGGCATTTTAGAACCGCATAAGCACTTCTGGGACAATCCCATTGATGATACACTACATTCATCTTTTGCAGCTCTTGCCTAAATCTTTTGATTCGAGTTTCATCACTCGTATTTCCTTCCATGAAATTACATGCAACATGTACTTCATAGCCCATTTCCAATAGAATCCTGATATTTGCCATATTAAACTGGTCAATCATAGATGCCACTGAAGCCAGCATAAGCACTCTTTTTCCATTTACTTTCTTCATCTGTTTTCCTATTTTAAAATGTCTGTAAATCGCTAAAACGTTTTTCAGTTTTATACCCCATTCATAATCTCTGCCACAGATTTCATTATACGTACATACATAGAATAGCTGTCCGATTTCTTTTCGTCAGCCTGCCCGTCACCTGCATCTATTGGCTCCCACATATTACGCACGGCATCCGATGTATCATTTACCACACCCCATAGCAATTCATCCGCTCCGGCATCCAGCGCCTCACAAATACTTACAAACGTCTCCAGACTCATAATCCTGGTACCGCGTTCAATATGCCCTAAAAATGACATGCTGACCCCACACCTTTTCGCCAGATTATCCTGTGACCAGCCCTTTACTTTTCTAAGCTGCCGAATTCTTGTACCTACTTTGCCATAATCTAATTCCCTCATAATTTCCTCCATTCACAACCCTTTCGACAAACTTAATGACTCCATACAAACCTTGTATAAAACATAACATTTTATAACAAAATGTTATGTTTTACGCATGTAGGATCAACGCC
>CAOKJJ010000098.1 GCA_948468465.1 uncultured Eubacterium sp.
TGGCGTTTTTTTGCGGCCCCGTTTCTTTCGTACCCTGCGCGGGCCGCCGTGCCCTGCGGGGGGTGGCCCGGACCGCCAACACCATCCCGCCAGGCGCAGAGTCGTCCGGGAATCCATAAAGTAAAAGTAAAAGGAACAGAAACTGCGTCCCTTTTTACAGCAATGGCGCAAAAAGCTTTAACACGGTCTGCACCACCCACAAAAAGAAATCAGGCTCTTTCCACTCTTCTTTTAAAATCTGGTGGGAACACGCAAACGTCTGCTCCATGTCTTCTTTTAACTGCATCACCGCTTCGCTGCGGTACATCCATACACCGCATTCAAAATGCAGGTAAAGGCTGCGGTAATCCAGATTAATGCTGCCGACGGCTGCCGTCTCATCATCGCATAAAAAGCATTTTGCATGAATAAATCCTGGTGTATATTCATAGATTTTAATGCCGCTTTCCAGCAGCACTTGATAATTAGACCTCGTCATAAGAAAGATCATCTTTTTATCCGGGATCCCCGGTGTAACAATCCTTACATCCACACCGCTTTTTGCGGCATTGCAAAGCGCGGTCTGCATTTCCTGGTCGATAATCAGATACGGCGTATAAATATACAAATAGTGCTTTGCCTTGCTTATCATATTTAAATATACATTTTCTCCGACGTTTTCCCGGTCTAGCGGTGTATCGCCATAAGGCTGGACAAACCCATGCTCCTGCGTCTGGTATTCCGGAAATGATGGAAAATATTCCAGGCAGTCGTCTTTTTCGCCGCGGATGTAATCCCACATTTCCAAAAACATGGCCGTAAAATTCCTTACCGCTTCGCCTTTCAGGCGAATGCCCGTATCTTTCCAATAGCCAAATCTGACCTTTTCATTAATATATTCGTCCGCAATATTAATCCCGCCCGTAAATCCCCAAATGCCGTCTACCACCAGTATTTTGCGGTGGTCACGATTGTTCATTACGATGCTTAAGATCGGACGGAACCGGTTAAATACGGCACAGCGGATGCCGATGGTCTCCATATAGCGGACAAAGTCTACCGGAAGCGTAGCCACACAGCCAATATCGTCATAAATCAGCCTCACGTCCACGCCCTGACGGACCTTTTGCTCCAGCGCGTTTAATAACCGGTCGAACATTACGCCCGGACTGATGATAAAATATTCCAAAAAGATAAAATGTTCCGCCTGACTGATGGCATCTAACATATCTTCAAACATCTCTTCGCCGCAGGGGTAATATTTCGTTTCCGTATGCTCATAAACCGGGAATTTTGCCTGACGCAGAATATATGCAGACTGGCGGAGTATATTGGCATCCGTTTCTTTGATATGTTTTTGCACCTGCACATCCTGCTGTAAATGAGCCTCTATGCCAAGGTTAACGGCTTCCATGCCTTCCCTTGTACGCTTCGTCAGTTCCGGCCTGCCAAATACAAAGTAAATAAGGATGCCAAGCAGCGGAACTGTCAATAGCACAACTGTCCAGGCCAGCTTTGCAGCCGGATTAAACGGCCTGCTGATGACATAGAAAGCTGTCAGTATTCCTAAAGCTGTTACAATGACATTCGCAAATGTATGCTGGGCACTGAACTGATACAACACTAAAAACAGCCAGGCAATCTGAAGAACAATGCCAAGAGCCACTACAAACAGCCTGCTGAACAGTTTCTGAACTGCTTTTCTGATAATGCGAAGTGCATTTAATATCAAACCCAATTTCTTACTCCTTACGATCTTATCGTTCCAATAGCTTCCTGACATCCAGCGTTCCCCAGCAGGATGCATGCTTATCCTCCGCCAGCTTTTCATAAAACCGCAGCTTTAAGTCCGCTGGCGTCATCCGCGGGTATCTGTCATAAGCCAGGGCACACGCCCCTGAGACTACAGCCGTAGCCATGGAAGTCCCGCTCTTTACAGTATACCCATTATTTGAAAAATGACAGCTTTTTATTTCGGTTCCAGGCGCCAGAATTTCCGGCTTGCAGACACAACTGTCTGTCGGCCCCATGCCGCTGTAGCCCGGATACAGCCCTCTTCTGCGTACAAGCTGATCCCTGTCGTCACTGCTTCCTACCGTCAGCACTGTACTGCTGGCGCCTGGAATCGTCACGCTGCTTAAGGACGGCCCGCCGTTGCCTGCGGCGGCTACTGTAAACACGCCGCTGTCCCACATGTGGTCTACCCATTCCAGCATCTGATCGCGTTCTTTGGACTTAGACTGCGGCAGCATTCCGACAGAAATATTGGCAATGCGGATGTGATACCGCTCACGGTTATCAATAATCCACTGCATCGCTTCCACAACGTCTTTTGTATTTCCATTTCCTGTGCGGTCCAGCACTTTTAAAACAATCAGTGACGCCAAAGGCGCCACACCACGATAACGTCCTTTGCTCATGCGTCCGTTTCCCGCGATAATGCCCGCGATATGCGTCCCATGTCCATTATCATCATAGGGCTGGCTTTTGTGATTGCAAAAATCCCGAAATACCCGGATCCGTTCCGCAAAGTCCGGATGCATGGATATCCCGGTATCCAGAATGGCAATTCCGATGCCGCGGCCTGTATGTCCAAGCCGGTGTATCTGATCGCAGTTTATTAAATTTCGAACCCTGTCCATATATGCGCAATCCTGCATTTTTTATTATCATATGATAGGCGGCGTGAAAAAGTGAATCCTCTGTTATGTAAACAGTAAGGCTACCCAATATATTTTCGCAGTGTACGCATACACTCTCCAATATCCAGAGGCTTTGCAAGATGGTCATTCATCCCTGCTTCCAGGCACTTTTGTACATCACCGTCAAACGCATCCGCCGTCATTGCAACAATCGGCAGACGGCTGTCCGCCCGTTCCAGTGCACGGATCGCTTTTGTCGCTTCATAGCCATCCATCACGGGCATGCGGATATCCATCAGCACCGCGTCATAATATCCAACCTCTGATTTTTCGAACATTTCCAGACATTCTTTTCCGTCCTGTGCATGTTCCAGCTGCATGCCGGTACTGGAAAGTATTTCATTTGCCACTTCCCAGTTGATTTCCATATCTTCGGCCAAAAGCACCCGGCTTCCCTCAAAGGAGACATCTTCGTTTCCGTCCTCTTCCGCAGGCGCCTGCTCTTCATAGCCATCTGTATATTTGCGCAGCCGTTCATACAAGCGGGAGGCAAAGAGCGGTTTGGTAATAAATCCTTCAATACCTGTCAGCGCTGCCTGATCCTGCATTTCCGTCCAGTCATCCGCTGACATCAGAAAAATCCGTATGTCTTTGCCGACCTGTTCACGAACCTTACGTATCGTTTCCATGCCATCCTGTATGGGCATTTTCCAGTCTACAAGCAAAAAATCATAATCCCTGCCCTGGTCATGGCGTTTCTTTACCATATCTACCGCTTCCACTCCGCTCTGTGTCCATTCACAGCGAACACCTAACAGTTCCAGGTTCGATACGGCACTTGAGCAAAGCTGTTCATCATCATCCACAACCAGTATCGTCCACTCCGGCAGCTTCATCTGTGCCAGGTCCGCAGATTCCGCCTTTTTTAAATCCAGCGTGATATGAAACGTACTGCCCTTTCCAAGTTCGCTTTTCACATCTATCGTTCCATCCATTAAATCAACCAGGCTTTTCGTAATCGACATGCCAAGCCCTGTTCCAACGATATGGCGCACCTGGTCGTTTTCTTCCCGGACAAACGTATCCCAAATTTTTTCCAGAAATTCCGGAGACATCCCCATTCCGGTATCTGAAATATAAAAATGCGTGCGGACATACTCTTCTCCCAGCAAAGAAGGCTCCTGGTTCAGGTAAATATAAATATTCCCTTCTTCCGGCGTATATTTCACCGCGTTTGATAAAATATTAATAAGCGCCTGGTTCAGACGGACATCATCACAGCAAATGCCTTCGGAACAGATATTTTGAATAAAAATATCAAAATGCTGCTTTTTCGCTTTTATTTGCGGCTGAATAATGTTCACAAGGTCATCCATCGTATCACGCAAAGAGACAGGGGCAATGTTTAATGTCATTTTTTTGCTTTCTATTTTAGACATGTCCAATACGTCGTTAATTAAACCAAGCAGATGCTTACTTGACAGACGCACTTTTTTTAAGCAGTCGCTGACGCGTACTGTGTCCTCTATATTACGCTGGGCAATTTCAGTCATCCCAATAATTGCATTCATTGGCGTGCGGATCTCATGGCTCATGCTGGATAAAAAATTGCTTTTTGCCGCGTTGGAATAATCAGCTTCGTTACGTGCCTTTACAAGCTCCCGCATCTGCTGCCGCGACATCCGGTAATACAGGATAAAAATAACACCCATTGCGATTAATATTGTGGCCGCCGAAGCAATCATCACCAAATTACGCGTGCCGTCCAGATTTTGGATAGATTCTATTAACACATTATTTGGCATCGCGGCAATCAGATACCAGCTGCTGTTTGAAATGAGCGGTGAACTGTACATATATATTTCCTGTCCATCCATCATAACAGTTGCCGTATAGACCGCCTGCCGCTGCATGGCGTCAGCTAATTCTTTCATATATTCTTCCGGATTTTTCCCATCAAAGCTTTCGAATCTTTCATGCATCCGTTCAAAATAGTTTTCGCGGTAAGCATCCCCGCTTCGGATCACAAAATTTCCATCGGTATCAATGATGTGGTAATATAACAACGATTCATTTTCATCCAGAAACAAAACATCCCTCAGATAATCCATCGGCACGCCAACAAACAATGCCTTGCTTTTTTCACCGTTTTTCATTGGATACGCGGCATTCATCCCGATCATCAGCATCTTTTGCCCTTGATCATTTTTTGCTTCCCCAACTGCGAATGCGCCTGGCTGAATATTTTTTGCGATGCCGCTTCTTTGTACCAGTTCTATGGAACTGCCAAACAAATCTTCCAATTCCCCATTTTGCGCATACAGTCCGGCATAAGTAAAATTGCGGAGCTTTGCGTTTTCCACAAGGCTTTTTCGCATCTGTTCGCCATATACCGCTGTCTCAGGCGGATAGAGCTGTATCATCGCTTCTACCTGCTCCATCCGCAGATTAACAACCGCGGTAAATTTCTCCTGGACCTGAAGGCTCATCTCTGACATATAAATACTCGTTGTATTTTTAATCACGCGCTCAGTTTTTGTTCCCATATAATGCGTAAGAAATAAAAATACTGCTATACATAAAAAGAAAATGCTGACAACACTCCGTATAAAAAATCTTTTTGTCTTTTTATCCATAATATTCTCATGCACCCATGCAAAAACGTGTTTGAAAACCCGCTTTCCGCTATTTCCAAACACGTTTTTGGCTTTCTACCAATTTTATTCCGCATACTTCTCTATACAGGCTATGATTTCTTCCTGTACAGGGATAATTTTTTTCAGTATTTCTTTTGCTTCCTCCGGCTTTTGCGCCCTCAGCAAATCCATGATCTGCGAATATGCCTCAAACACAGGCGTAATGGACAGATTGCCTGAGGTTCCCTTAATTGCATGCGCTTTTTCCTTGACATCCTCATAATCGGACGTATCAAAATCAGGAGAAATCTGCTGCGCTTTCATTGCTTTTACAAAAGTGTTCAAAAGCCTTTTATAAAGCGATTCATTGCCGCCGATCCGTTTCAGCCCGCCATCCACGTCTGCTCCCAATTGCTTTAAGTCTTCAAATAATCCCATACCCATCACCTCTCGTACTAAATTTGCATTATTTTATCATAACTGGCATTATTTTTCAACAACAGATTACCTCTTAAACAAAAATTACATATTAATCAAAATTAGCGTCAAGATTGATATTATTCTGTACAAACTCTTCGCGCAGAGAGAATTTTGCCACAAGGTTTTTCAGCACTTCCGCCTGGCTGGACAGCTCTTCGCTGGCTGCCGCGCTCTGCACCGCTGTCGCGGAGTTCGTCTGTACAACGCTGGAAATCTGATCTACCCCTACAGAAACCTGTTCTACCGCACCTGCCTGGCCTTCTGCGGCGGTTGCGATTTTGCCTACCGTAGCATTCGCTTCACGCACTTCATCCACTACCTGGATCAGAGATTTTGCCGTGGCATTGGTAATCTGTGTACCCTGTGATACCGCTCCAATGACGCTCTCGATTAAGTCAGACGTATCCTTGGATGCTTCCGCGCTCTTGCTGGCAAGGTTGCGTACCTCATCCGCAACAACCGCAAAGCCTTTGCCTGCCGTACCCGCGCGGGATGCTTCTACTGCCGCGTTCAATGCAAGGATATTTGTCTGGAACGCAATATCTTCAATTGTTTTAATAATCTTTCCAATCTCATTCGAGGTACGTGTAATTTCTTCCATTGCTTTCGTCATGTCTTTCATCTGACGGTTGCATTCTTCTACTTTATCACCGGCGGAATTGGACTGTGTTCTGGCCGTTGCCGCGTTTTCCGCTGTTTCTTTTACCTGCTGGGAAATGCCGGCAATCGTAGCGGCCAGCTCTTCTACAGAAGCAGCCTGCTGCGTAGCTCCCTGGGAAAGCGCCTGTGCGCCATAGGATACCTGGTTCGCACCAGAGGATACCTGGTCAGCGCTGGAATTGATCTGTGCCAAAGTAGAACTTAAATCGCGGTTCTGCTTTCTAATCGAAGACAACAGTCCCTGGAAATCTCCGACATAGCGTTCTTCTGCCTTTGTACGCACATCAAAATTGCCGTTAGCCATCTCACTCAACAATCTGGATGCATCCGCTATAATATCTCCAAGGATAGACGTCATATCCCGGAATGCGTTTGCAAGGCCGCCCAGCTCATCTTTCGAATGATATGCGATCTGAAAATCAAAATTACCTGCCACAATCTTACCCGCAGATGCTACCAGCTCGTGAATCGGCTTTGTAATCATTCTTGTCAGATACAGGCAAAGTATGATCGTAATCAGCAATGCCGCTCCAGCCAGGGCTAATAAGGAGTAAGTAATCGACTTTTGTGTCGCCAAAGACTCATTAAAGTTCGCATCCACACCGGATTCCACTTCACTGCTGATCTGCTTTAACGCACTGACAGCGCCTGTAACAAGCGGCTGATATTCTTCGATTAAGATCTGCTGCGCCTGTACTTTATCCGTTTTGGAAAGCGCCACGACATTTTCCTGCATATCTACCGCTTTTCGAATATCCTCTGCAAACGTAGTAAATGCGTCAGAATTGGAATCCATATTGCTGCTGATCCAGGTCGCATTATCTTCCAGCAGCTTCATTTCTTCTTCCATATCACTCTGATAAGAATCACGTCTGGACGCGTCATCATCAATCGTCATAAACGTAAGATCTTTTACAATAATCTGCAGCCCGCGCCGCATGCTCATAACTCTTTGTGTAATCTGATATTCTTCGTGGTAAAATTCTGAATATTTATCCGAACACTGACGCAGCCCTGACGTTGCCACATATACGGTGCCGCAGAACAAAGCAATAATAATCATAAATGTCAGCAGCAGTTTTGTTCCTATTTTAAGATTTTTCATAAAAGATACCTCCTAGTATTTCCCAAAATCATCTTCCAGAGAAATTACCGGCTCATTCCTGTCCTCATTGCTGTCTGATTCGACACTTCGGTAATTATATCCCTGACTCGTATTTTGTTTGCCTGCCCCCAAATTGTAAATAGAAAGCATATCCCTCATCTTGGCTGCCTGGTTGGATAATTCTTCACTGGCTGCCGCGCATTCTTCACTCGTTGCAGAGTTCGTCTGAACGACCTGCGATACCTGTGTAATTGCCTGTTCAATCTGTGCAACCGCGGTCGCCTGATAATTGGAAGAATCCGCAATGCCATTGATAATGCCTTCGCTTTTTTTCACTACGTCCGTGATCGTCTCAAGGGCGTTAGCTGTCTCTTCCGCAATCTGAGACCCCGTGCTGACCTTTGCAATAGAATCCTCGATTAACTCAGCCGTTTCTGCAGCTGCAGCCGCGCTTTTTGCCGCGAGGCTTCTGACTTCTTCTGCAACAACCGCAAAGCCTTTCCCCGCCTCGCCTGCTCTTGCCGCCTCTACTGCGGCATTTAACGCAAGGATATTGGTCTGAAACGCAATATCGTCAATGGTTTTAATAATCTTGGAAATACTTTCAGAAGACTGGTTAATCTCCTGCATTGCATCTGTCATATCCTTCATCCGCATATTTCCATGCCTGACATCTTCAATTGCCTGTTCGATCAGGGATGCGGCGGAATTAGCCTGCTCAGCGTTTTCCTTCGTCTTTTCCGCAATCTCGTCGATCGAAGCCGTAATCTGCTCAATCGCGCTTGCCTGCTGTGTGGAACCCTGCGCCAATGCCTGGCTGGCGCTGGCAACCTGTGAAGAACTGATCGTCACCTGCGTACCGGAATCGCTGATATTTGATAATGCGTGATAGTTATCTTCCACAAGCTTCTTTAACGAATTGCCAAGCAGATCCTCTGACGATGCAGGAGTTACGGTAATCGTCAGATTACCATTTGCGACTTCTTCCGCAATGTGTGCCTGGTTTTTAATATTTTGAATGACTTTTTCATATTCATCTACTAACTGTCCCAGCTCATCATTGCTGTACTTTTTCATTTGAATATCGACGCGCCCCTGCGCAATCTGCTTTGCCGCATTTGACAGTTCTTCTACAGACATGCGAATCTGACGGATTAAAATAGTTGCTACCCACAAAATAATAATAATCGATACGATTCCAATCGAATACGAAAATATAGATGCATTTCTGTTATATGTTTTTAACGATTCGCCGGAATAATTTGCTGCCATCCTCGTAGTAAGTTCACCGAACACTATGTTCAGTACCGTCATTATGATACTGATAAAAAAACCCAGCATCAATTTTGCCTTTATCGACCAGTTTTTCATTCTACACTACCTCTCATTCTTCTTCACTTGACTTATTCGCCTGTTCCACAGACGACAGATCCACATCACGCAACAGCTTATCCGGATCTAACAGCAGCTTTACTGTATCCCCAATCTTCCCGATACCGTAAATATACTTCCGGTTTCCCTGATCCGAACGTGAAATGGTCGGCGGCGGCAGAATGTCGCTGTCTTTGATCTCCACAACATCTGCAATCTTTTCCACAATCAGCCCGACCATCATATCGTTATACTGAATGACAATGATGCATGTGCGGTCATTATATGCAAACGCTTCCTGTCCAAACCGCAGCCGCACATCAATTACCGGAATGATTTTCCCTCGCAGGTTGATCAGTCCTTTGATATATTCTTCGGTTTCCGGAACTGCCGTAATTGCCTGAATCTGAATAATTTCATTGACATACTGGATCTTTAACCCAAAATATTCATTGCCAGACTTAAAAGTCATATATTTGCTCTTATGCTCTTCCACTTCGGAATATCCCAAGTCCAAAAGATCCGCTGCATCATTTATATTGCTTACTTCACTCATATGGTCCTACATTCCTTTCTCTTTTTTATACGATTAATCCGCCCGGATCCAAAATCAGGGCAATGCTGCCATCTCCAAGCTGTGTACAGCCGGTCAGGCCCCTGACTTTTTTAATATAGGAAGGAATCGGTTTTACAACGATCTCCTGTTTGCCTACGAGCGTATCGACAAACAGGCCGATGCGCTTATCATCTACTTCTATAATGACCATCATGCCATCTTCCACAGCTTCCTGGTAACCGCTCAGGCCATACCATTCGCCAAGCCGAATGACGGAAAAGCACTCCCCGCGGATCATAATATACTCATCTCCGTTCGGCTCATGGATCATCATATCTTCCCGGACACGCACAAACTCTTTTATGACGCCGGACTCCATCACAAAGGAAGAGCCGCCTGTCTCCATTACAATCCCGTCGATAATCGCAAGTGTCAGAGGGATTTTTAAGCTCATAGTACTGCCGCTGCCCGGATTGCTTTCAATATCAAGCATTCCTCCGATTTCCTGAATGTTGCGGACTACAACATCCATGCCCACGCCTCTTCCGGAATACTCTGTAACCTGTTCATTTGTCGAAAAGCCAGGCAGTGTAATAAACTGGTATACTTCTTTATCTGAATAGGAACTGTCAGGTCTGGAAGCATCTAAAATGCCCTGTTTTCTCGCTTTTGCAAGAATCTTCTCCCGGTCAAGCCCTGTTCCATTATCCTGAACGGTAATCCACACTTTACCCGCTTCCGTCTTGGCGGATAACGTAACTTTGCCTTTCTCTGTCTTACCGCTTGCGGCACGCTCTTCATTTGTTTCAATGCCATGGTCAACCGCATTTCTGACAAGGTGCATCAGAGGGTCGGATATATGTTCGATAATATTTTTATCCACTTCTGTCGCATCCCCGATCATTTCAAATTCAATGTCTTTGCCAAGCTTGCGGGATACGTCAAATACAATACGGTTCATTTTCTGGAACGTATTGGTCAAAGGCACCATTCGCATGGACATAATGACATTCTGCAGATCCGTTGAGATCTTCGAAAGCTGTGCGGCAGCTTTGTTAAAATTATCTAAATTCAGCCCCGGCACTTTTAAGTCCGAACTTTGCAAAACGACGGATTCGGAAATTACAAGCTCTCCGATCAGCTCCATCAGCTGGTTCATCTTGCTTACATTTACGCTGATAAACGAAGCTTTTTCCGCTTTCGGCTTGTCTTTGGCCAGTTTTTTCTGCTTGCCTGGTTCTTTTGACTTAATGACAAAATCACCAGGAGCAATTTTGGCTTTGTCTTTGGTATCCGCAGCTACAGCCCCCTGTGCACGCGCTTCAATCACTTCCACGCTGGAGTCAAGATCGATCTGCGTATCCGCGTCACCGCCGCCAAAGCCACGGACATATTCTTCCGGGCTGCATTCCGTCACATCGACCTTTTCCACCGAATAGCCTTCGGAAACAATGGCACGGATCTCCGCCGGATCCGCCTGCGTCTGCAGAAGCATCTTAAAGCCTTCTTTTAGAATAACTTCCGAGCTGCTCTCATCCGAAATAATGTTTTCCGGCGTATAAAGCAGATCTTCCGCAATCTCCTTTAGCGCGTAAACGGCCTTATACGCATGTATGTTCGCCATTTCCGTATCAGAATAAAACGATATAAAAATCTTATAAAAATGACTGTCGCTCGTTGCAACCGGAGCGATATAAAACTGTTTTGGCTCCTCACTCTTATTTTCCGGCGGTTTCGCCGCGCCATCCGCCGGGCCTTCTTCCCCTTTGATTTTATTGAGGAATTTATCTAATTCTGCAATGATGTCACTGGAATCTCCATCCACTGGATCTCCATTTCGGATTTTTTCCATTTCATTTGAAATAAAATCCTCTACGTGCAGCACATGCTCCACCAGTTCCAGATGCGGGACATTTTCCGGATGGGACTCTCTCAGATAGAAGAAGACATCTTCTAACTTATGTGACACAGCTGTAATATTATCAAACATCATAATGCCCGACGAACCTTTAATGGTATGCATCGTACGGAAGATTTCATTTATGCTGTCCTCATCAAAACAGTCTGCGTCTTTTTGTTCCAGTACGGTATCCTGAAGCTGCTCCAGAAGCTGTCCGTTCTCAAACAAATACATATCCAGCATGTCTTCTGTATTAAATCCTTCAGCCATATTCTTCTCCTTTATTTATATTTTAATAGCGTCAGATCAGATTCAGCTTTTTAAGCGCCTGTTCGAACCTGTCCTGATTAATTGGCTTTCCGGAATAAATCGTACAGCCAAGCTCAAACGCCATCTTTACATTTCGTTCTTCATTCAGCGCTGTTGTCATAATTACTTTGACTGCTTTGTCCTCTGGTATGTTCTTTTCCTTTTCCAGCTTGCGGATTGCAACAAGCGCCTGATATCCATCCATGACAGGCATCATAATGTCCAGGCAGACAAGATCATACGGTTCCTCATCTTCTAACGCCATCATAAATGCGTCTACTGCCTCCATACCGTCTACGGTAACATCGCATTCCCCATATTTGGATAAAAAGTTTACCATGAATTTGCGGGTTACAAAATCATCTTCTGCCAACAAAATTTTCATTGCCTATTCTCCTTTACATTTTATTAAGTATCATATATGTTCTGGCCGCGATATCCTGCAGCTTTACCTGCTGCTCAACCGCTCCAATATCATATGCCACTTTTGGCATCCCATACACAATACAGGTAGACTCATCCTGTCCTATGGTCTTAGCACCTGCATTACGCATGGCAAGCAGCCCTTTGGCGCCGTCGCCGCCCATCCCGGTAAGGATGATTCCAACAGCATCCTTTTTAGCTGTCTTTGCCACTGATTCAAACAAGACATCTACCGAAGGGCAATGCCCATTCACTCTAGGGCCGCTGCGGCATTCCACCTGATAGACGCCGTTTACCTTCACAACACGCATATGCTGATCGCCTCCGGGGGCAATCAAAACATGCCCTGGCCGTACGGTGTCTCCGGTCTGTGCCTCTTTTACCCGCACCCTGCACTGGTCATTCAGCCTTTTTGCATACATCGACGTAAACCCCGGCGGCATGTGCTGAACGATGACCACGCCTGGGATATCCGGCCCAAAGCCTTTCACGACTTCAAAAATCGCCTCTGTACCGCCCGTAGACGCTCCGATTGCAACAAGCAGGTTGCTTTTTCCGACCGCACTGCCGGCATATTCCTGCTGCATCGGTACTTTTCTTTTAATATTTCCAATCTTTGCCGTAGAAGCGATTTTAATCTTTACAAGCAGCTCATTACGTATAAAATCTTCCAGCTGGGCCCGGTTGGTAACCGCAGGCTTTCCTACAAAATCCACGGCTCCCGCATTCATCGCGTCAAACACTTTATCGCTCAAAGCACTGATAACTACGACCGGAAGCGGATACTGCGGCATCAGCTTGCGTAAAAATTCAATTCCATTCATGCGTGGAAGTTCTACATCCAGAGTCATCACATCTGGCTTATGCCGTATAATCGCGTCCCGTGCTTCATACGGATCTTTCGCAGCAGCCACTACGGTAATTGCAGGATCCCTGCTCAGATTTTGAATCAAAAGCTCCCGGAATACAAGCGAATCATCTACGACTAAAACTTTAATTGAACGCATAACGCTTATCATCCTTCCTTTTTTCGAAATATAGACGGCTGAACAATCTCAAAAGGCGTTGCGCTTCTGTCAAGCGTCTCTGTCGTGCCTATAAGCAGATATCCTCCCGGTTCCAGAAAATCATACACTTTCTGCACCAATTGCCTCTTTGTAGGTTCATCAAAATAAATCATAACATTTCTTAAAAATACAGTATGCATTTTTCGCTTAAACGGAAACGGCGACATGAGGTTAAACCGGCGGAACAATACGCCTTTTTTAAGTTCATCAACAGCTACATATTTCCCATCCTTTGTCTTTCTGAAAAACTGACGTTTCCAATGGCCCGGAACATTTTCCAGCTGCTGAGACGTATATGCTCCCCTGATTGCCTGTTTTAAAACATTGTCTGACACATCCGTCGCTAAAATCCGCAGATCCCATTGATGTCGCTCCACGCCAAAGAAATCCGCAAGAACCATGGCAATCATATATGGCTCTTCTCCCGATGAAGCAGCTCCGCACCAAATGCGCACATCCTTTGTATGCGCTTCTTTCTTTTTTACCCAGGGCAGTATATTTTCCCGAAAAAAATCAAATTGTTCAAATTCCCTCATAAAATATGTATGATTAGTCGTCAGAAGATTAACGAGCATCTTTTCCTGTTTCCCGGTCTTATCATGCTCCACCGTATTCATAAACTCATCGAAAGACCGGAAGCCGCCGGAACGGATATAGTTTTCCAGCCGCCCGTTGACAATGACCTTTTTTTGGCTCATGTCAATGCCGTAATGCCTTTTCACATAAGTAGATATCCTCGTAAACTCCTCATCTGTTATCAAATGAATCACCCCGTTAGCTTAATCTAATCAGCAAAATTGTCTGGAAATCCGGCAGCAAATCTGGAAAATATCCGGGTTAAATCTGATGCCTGCCTCTTTTTCCATCATCTCCAGCGCTTCCTGCCTGCCGTATTTTTTTTCACCCGTTAAAACACAATATTCCTCCATAATGGATACGATCTGCGCCGCCACCGGAATCTGCTCACCCTTTAACCCTTTCGGATAACCGCTGCCATCCCAGTTTTCATGATGATAATGTGAAATATCAATCGAAATGCTCAAATAATCATTGTAGTCACTGTTCACATGCAGGGCCGTTAACAGCTGTGCGCCAAGATCGGTATGGCTGTGCAGAATCTCTGTCTCTTCCTGTGTAACATCCGCCTCTTTATGCAAAAGCTCTTTGGGAATACCAATATTTCCAATATCACACAAACAGGCTGCAATCTCAATCGCATCTATATAGTCGTCAGAAATCTGATCCTCATACTTTGGAGACAGCTGCATCCCCTGCGCTAATATCCGGCAGTTGTGCCGAAGCCGCCGCATATGGCCCTGTTCGTAGCCGGAATTTGTCGCCGCTATATTGGCAAGCGCATATAAAATATTCTTTTTCTCTTCCTCCATCTGCCGAAGCTGCGCATCCACAGAAATCTGAAGCTTTCGGTTTGTCTCCATCAGCTCATGTTTAACCGTATTCAAATGCAGATGCACGGCTACACGCGCCTGTACGACTTCGGTAATAAACGGCTTCGTAATATAATCTTCACCGCCAAGCTTTAACCCTTTTACAATGTCTTCCGCTTCATCAAACGCGGAAATAAATATAATCGGAATTTCCTTTGTTTTATTATTTGCTTTTAAACTTTTACATAATTCAAATCCATCCATCCCCGGCATGGAAATATCACTTAAAATCAGTTCCGGATGATGTTCGGTCGCGATTTTTAACGCCTCCTGCCCGCTGTCTGCAAGCAAAGGCTCACAACCCATCGTTTTGATAATCTCTTCGAGTACCATCCGGTTAATCTCCACATCATCTACGATCAGAATCTTTGCCGCAGCAGTGTCTTTTTCATCATAAATCATGCTCATACCCGCTTTCCCGCTTTCTATTTCTAAGACTTTAAAACTCTAAGACTTCAAAAATTTCCCATCTTCCAGCGCGGCTTCCAGTTCCTGATACTGCGCTGCAGCCTTTTCATAGTTTGCCTTTTGTACCGCCATTTTCAGCCGTAAAATCCCACGGCTGATTTCCCTCGGCGCTCCTTCTGTCAGCTGGCGGATTGTCTCCATAAACATTTCCGCTTTTTCCCAGTTCTCCATCTCCACACACAAAATCAGTTTTGACAGATTTCTCTTTAAATTATCTATATTTTCCGCTGTTCCAAATTCTTTTATATGATCAAAGGCATCCTCATCTTCTTCGGACTGCCCATAGGTATACGCCTGCGCGGCCGGCTCTTCCCCCGCAAGCGGCAGCTCATCTTCCTCACTGACTCCGAGCCAGATCGAAAAGGAAAACGTACTTCCTCTGCCTTTTTCACCTTCCACTTCAATCCTGCCGCCCATCAGCTCGACTAACTGCTTGCAGATATTCAGTCCAAGTCCGGTGCCACCGTATTTTCTGGAAATCGAAGCATCCGCCTGGGAAAAACTTTGAAACAGCTTTTCCTTATCTGACTGGTCAATGCCAATCCCCGTATCTTTTACGATAAAAAACAGTTCAATCTTATCATTCACTCTGGCCGTACGCACAACTTCCACGGTAATCTTGCCTACTGATGTAAATTTCAGCGCGTTCGACAGCAGATTGTTTAAAATCTGGCCGACACGCAGCTCATCACCGATCAGGTACTCCGGCACCTGCGGAGACACAGTCATAAAAAAGCCAAGCCCTTTTTCTGTAATCTTATTCGTATGCTGCGAACGGATATAATCCAACATGTTCCGGAAATGAAACCGTCTTGGCTCCAGCGTGAATTTTCCGGCTTCCAGCTTGGAAAAATCCAAAATATTATTAATAATCTTATTCATGTCCCCGCAGCAGCGCTCAATCAGGCGCAGCGACTTTAACGTCTGTTCATCCGATACAAAGTCAAACATTTCCCGTACATTGCCAAGAATCCCATTAACAGGCGTACGCAGCTCATGCGTAACATTTGCGACAAATTCAGACTTAACTTTCATCGCCTGCTGCGCTTCCTGACGCACCTGCTCGACTTCCCTGCCGAGAAACTCTTTTTCCAGAATATCGTTCGCCATGCATATATAGACTTCTTCTCCATACATCTGCTTCATAATCCGCGCCTCAACCGGAAAACAAGTCAAATTTTTGCGGTATGCCACAAGATTCTGCGGGGTATCTCCAAACACATACTCTGTCATAAATCCATGGTCTGAAGCCTTAAATGTATTCGGGAACACATCACTGATATGCTTTCCTTTCAGCCCTTCTTCAAATTCCAGTTTTTGATTTGCTGCATCATTGGTATACAAAATACTTCCCGACGCATCAAAAATCAACACCATTTCCAGCGCCATTTCGATCAGCAGCAAATTGGCTTCGCGATTTGCGTCATTCGTCTGTTCCATCTACTAAATGCCTCCCTTGCACACGAAACAAAGGCAGCAAAAACGTGCTTTGTTTGCCGCCTGCATCTGTAATACATTATACAAACTTTAACATTTTAATTACTTGGCAATTAAAAACATCTTCTTTTGCAAGTACAAAACACTCTAATACATCTGGCGAGAACTGGCCGCACTCACCATTTATAATCATGTCATAAGCTTTATCTTTCGAAAACGGTTCTTTATATATCCTGGGGCTGACCAGCGCGTCGTACACATCCGCAACGGATACAACCTGCACGCCAATCGAAATCTCATCTCCCTTTAGATGATCCGGATATCCTTTGCCATCCCATCTTTCATGATGATGACGGCATATATCATAACTATAACGGTAGAAATCACTGTCTTTTTTCCGATAGGATTTTTCAAGAATGTCACAGCCTATGATAGTATGGGATTTCATCATCTCAAATTCTTCATTGGTCAGCCGCCCCGGTTTTAGCAAAATAGAATCCGGAATGCCGATCTTTCCGATATCATGCAGCACGCAGGCACGGACAATCTGGTCGATCTGGTATTTATCCAGCCCATATTTCGGAAAATATTCCTGCAAATATTCCAGCATGATTTTTGTAAAATACTTAATCCGCTGCGTATGTTCTCCGGTCTCTATATTGCGAAATTCAACGAGCGAGCTTAACGCCTCTAACATCACTTCGTTATTTTCACGGATTTCCTTTTCCTGTTCTTTAATCTCTATCTCCTGCTGCCTGAGCCGAAGCTCCATTTCCATTTTATGCTGATACAGATCAATAATGTTTTGACTCCTCTTTTTTACGATATGCGGATAAAATGGTTTATGTATGACATCTGCCACTCCATAGGAATACGCTTTGTCCTCACTGTCAATCACCGTCTCGCCCGTAATGAGTATCACTGGTATCTGTTCCAGCAGCTTATGCTCGCGCATGTATTCCAATACGTCAAATCCTGACATCACCGGCATGGAAATATCTAACAAAATCAATACGAGATTATGGCTTTTCGCAATCTTTTCAATAGCCTCTTTCCCGTTTTCCGCTTCCAGCCTGTCGTACTCATCAAACATCGACTTTAATACTTCCCTGTTAATCGCCTCATCGTCTACAATCAAAATCTGTTGCTCTTCCATATGTCTGCCTCGCGGTTTCTCCCTGTAATCATAGTTTTCCTTATATAAGAACAATGTTAACCTTTTTCGTCGGCATTGTCAACTGGAATCCGAAAAGTTCCAGTGAAAAGTACAACTCTGAGTGTAACAGTCCAGATAACCCTTGAACTGTTGCCTCTGAGTTACTTTTCATTGGTCAGAAACGTGCACTAGAGCGTGTTTGAAAAATCATTCCCGCGATCTGCACTCCCCACTTTGCGG
>CAOKJJ010000099.1 GCA_948468465.1 uncultured Eubacterium sp.
CAGCAGTATCAACTCCGTCAAAAAATTCCTTTGATAAGGATATTGTATCAGGAATATTTTTTCGGTCACCTGTGTAAATTTCGGGTACTATCTGCTTTGTATCGTCCTGCACTTTAACACCTCGATTTCTAAAAATCTATGACACAAGATATGATATATCCTGCTCCTGCCACACGTCAATTATACAAAAAAACACACGTCTTTACAACAAAATTCATATTAAATTTGTTACGCTCTCCATTTCGTCCTGCTTTGTTACTGTTTATCAGGGAATTTTTTATCGTCCAGGAATTTTTTCAGATTTGCGCTGTCATTCAAAATGATCCGCTTTAGTTTATCGTATGGATTTTCAGTGCTTGTGCTGCTGAAATGCAGAGTGACTTCAAACACCGTCCTGCCTATTGTCTTTCTGATCCTCTGTGGATTATCTGTAACCATGCCGCATTGTGTTCCCTGCATATCCCATTTCCTTTCTGCCATAGAATAAAAAATGGCTGCAAAACTTTTTATCAGCTTTACCGCCTGTTGCATTACAGTTCCATATCACGTCTTGCCACCTGTCTGCGCTGTGGCTGCTCCGGCTGCATCACACGTTTCACATTCCGCATGACAGTATCGGCTTCTTTCACTTCATCCTTTAATCCGCGCATCTCGGCATACAGCCGGTTTTTCTCCGATGCAAGCCTGGCAGCATCGGCTTTCCATGCCTCCGGCATTATTTTCCGGTCAACGGTATGTTCAAGCAGATACCGCTCCGCATGGCTGTAAAGCGCAAGCTCTGTCCGGTGCTTTTCTGCAAAATCTGCCTGTCTGCGCGGCTTCGTCTTTTTATACTGGACATAATACTCACGGTTTTCATGGTAGGCCTGTGCCTGCCGGATCATCTCCTGCCGCTCATGCAGCCTGTCCTCCGCCTGTCTGATCTGCTCCGTGACAAACCTGCACTGGCTCCGCATTTCTGAAGCCGCCCCGCACCCATATGTACAGACGGGATTTTTCAATCCCCTGACGCTTATAGGAACGGTGGTCTAATTTTTCATGGATTCCCCGTTCTGCAAGCGAACGATTCACATAATCCGCCCACAGTTTTCTCCATTCCTCCGCTTTCCCCCTGTCATTCCAGTCAGTCGTGTCGGCCCTCCGGCTTTTATACTTTCCGTCCGCTTTCCTTCATTGAGAAGGTGGTGGTTTATGGGGCGGATGTCGTAGAGATTGTGTGGAAGGTGGGGAATCCTTTTAGGAATGAAAACTCTGTTTGAAAGATAGTTTCAATTTGAGGAAAGTAGTGATAAAATTGAGCCATGGGCAGGTGATGTCTGTGGCTCAATTTTACTTCGCATTGGAAGGAATGATATGTATAAAGGAATCGTTTTAGATAAGGTGCAGACAAATACCTTTTTGTCAATGGCCGCACAAGAGGGGTTGAATGGTCTTTGAACAATTTATTGTGGCAGGTGCAGTTTATGTAAATCCGTTTACATATGGATGTATGGATGGGGAACTGATTGAAAATGGAATTATTTTACCCTATAAAAAATATGAAGAAGATGTAGAAGGTTTTTTTACTTTTGATGTAGATATTGTTCAATTTATGATGGCAGAGAAAGGGCTTGATATCAAGTATTATACAGTAGATAAAATTAGGGAGATATTCGATGAATGGGTTGAAAAATATGATGAGTTCCAAGAGTTTGAGAATCAATACAATCTTAACTACAATAGAGTTCGGTTTCTCAAAGCATTCCAGCTTGAACCTAAAGAGGATTATACCGGTATTGATATTGACCATTTCATAGAACTTGGTGATTTTGTTTTTCATAATCCTGTCTTTGAAGTGCTTAATGAATATAGGGAGTTATTCAAATATGCAAATGATAGAAGACGACATTGTTAAAGCCCAGAAAGCGATGAAATTTAAGGGAGTTATTGAAAATATCGGAAAGGTATGTGCAACTAGCGGAGTGGTTGCCACAGCGCTTTCGTCATTTTTGCCGCCCGCAGGTGTGATTTCTGCAATAGCGACATTCGTTGGTCTGCCAACAGCTTTCTTTGATCCAACGAAGAAACATTTATGGGCTTCCTTTGGAGTCTATAGCAGATAGGAAAATAACATTTGTGTAAGGATTATTTTTTTGACGGTAGATATGAGAATAAAATTATAAAAAATTTTTATTCCTTACTTGACACAAGCAGATGTTTTGTTTCTGCATAACTGTGATGACGAAACGGATCTGAATGAAATACTAAATGGCTGGATGTATGCCTATGCCAAAGAATTAAAAGATACCGGGCATACCGATTGTGGCCATATGAGTTGAATCAGTCGTTGGCATATCTGACAGCGAGCGAGGAGGAAAAGGATTTCAGCGAAATTCAGGAAAGTCTGGTGGGGCAGTTCGCAAACCAGTGCATGTACTGCAATCATTGCCAGCCATGCCCTAAAAAGATTGACATTGCTGAAGTGACTAAATTGGCTGACATGGCGGAAAAAGAGATGACGGATGAATGGAGAGAGCGGTATGCAGCCCTGTTGGTGACATAAAAGAAAAAAGGCGGTGCAGTATATGTTAAGAAAACTGACAAAAGAACAGGAAACAATACGATCTCAGCTGTCACTGCATGCGGTGGTGTGGGATATGGTGAAAACCGGATATGCATTGGAAGACAGGTTGGAAGAGGAGATGGAGCTTTTTGGTGTATCTGTATTTCGGACAGAGCATTTTACAAGCGATGGCAGCAGCCAAAAAAAGTATGAAAGCGCTGTGCATGATTTGTATGGGAGAGGGATTTTAACAGAAAAAACACTGCTTATTACAGATGATGAAAATATGGCGAAATATGTGTATCAGCTGCGGGATACAGACGATGGCTGCGGCATGGGGGTTATTTATTATGAGCAAGCGGGCAGCAGGAGCGATGTTTCCGCAGATATGATAGTGCTCGGTTTTGAAGAAACGGGTGTACAGTTTTTTGACCGGGTGTTAAAGCGCCGGAATGGGATACCGTGGAATATTTTGTATACAAAACGGACCTATGTAAGGGAGATTACGCTGGCAGACCTGGATGAGCTGTATGCGCTGTATGAAGGAGAGGGGATTACGGATTATACGGAACCTTTGTATGAACGTAAAACAGAGGAGGAATATACGAGCAGTTATATTTCGTATATGTATTATTATTATGGATATGGCATGTGGATAGTACGGGATAAGAAGACAGGAGCGCTTATTGGCAGAGCTGGTATCGAACACAGGGACGTGGAAGGAAAGACTGTGATGGAGCTTGGTTACATCATAGGAAAAGAGCATCAGCAGAAAGGGTATGCGACAGAAGTATGCCAGGCGATTGTCGCATATGCAAAAGAAGTGATTGGCCTGGAGGAGCTGTATTGTTTTATTCATCCGGATCATAAGGTATCTTGTCATTTGGCGCAAAATCTGGGATTTGAAACCACTGACCGTTTCGAAAGCGAAAAAGAAAGATTTGTAATATTTTGCAAAAAACTGAAAGAGTGATAAATGAATTCATATTTTTCAGTATTCGTTCATATGATAAAGCAGGACAAAGGTTATTATACTTTTAATTGGAGGAGGATCATATGGATAAAACGGAACGTCAAAAAAACAGCGCCATGCCGGTTTTAGTGGATTTGGTAGCTATGTATGTAATCACAGGTCTGCTTTTAGTTGTTTTGGCAGCGCTTCTTGGCAGGGTGGAATTATCAGACGCGGCTGTAAGCATTGGCATCATCGCAACGTATATTGTGTCTTGTTTTGCCGGGGGATTTTTTATCGGTAAAAAGAAGAAAAAGAAAAAATATCTCTGGGGCCTTTGCGTAGGGGCATTTTATTTCGCAGTGCTGCTGCTGGGAAACCTGGCGGTGAACCGAGGATTGGACGGACAGCTGGTACATATGCTGACGACAGCTGTCTTGTGTATACTGTCGGGAATGGCGGGCGGCATGTTAAGTTAAAGTGTGTTTGCGGCTGTTCAAAAATTTATTCCGCTTTTTTTACAAAATAATTTGCCGCCCTTAACAGTCTGTGCTATAATAGCGCAAAAGAATGAAGTACAGGGAGGATACGGAAATGTTTCAGTTTACAGAGGATTGCATGATAGGAGTGCCAGAGATAGACAATCAGCACAGGCATCTGTTTGATTTAATAAATGAAGGAATGCAGCTGGCCGCAAGCAGCTATACGGGTGACCGCTATACTTCCATTAAAAATTTGCTGGATGAACTGGATGATTACGCAGAACAGCATTTTACCAATGAGGAAAATTATATGGAGCAGATCTGCGATCCGGAGCTGATCTTACAGCGCAACCAGCATATGGTTTTCCGGGACAGAATCCGTGAATGGAGTTTCAGGGATATTGACGATGCCGAGCAGCAGGGAAGGCTGTTAAAGGAGCTTATGGAATATCTTGCACGCTGGCTGTATCATCATATTATTTCCAGTGACGCTATGATTGGTAAGCTGCCAAAGCTGGAAGAGTGGATGGTAAAAGAAAATCCGTGCGAATTTTTAGATGAATACCGTACAGGGATTACATTTGTGGATGAAGAACACCGCGAACTGTTCCGCATTACGGATAAAGCAAATAAGTATCTGCATCATGATTTTGCATATGGGAATGGTTATGATGAGATTACCGGTATCTTACAGGAACTGAAAGATTATACGAAGCGCCATTTTAAAGATGAAGAGGACTATATGGAGAGGATTCATTATGATGGGCTGCCTGCACAGAGAAGGGCGCATGAATCGTTTGTCGACCGTCTGGAGAATATAGATATGGACAAAGTAGACGGAGATCCAAAAGTGTATTTGGAAAGCCTGATTGAATTTTTGCTGGGATGGCTGATCAATCATATTCTTTATACAGATAAAAAAATTCCGCTGGAATAGCAGGAGGCATGGAAGATGCTTACGGGAAAACATATCTTACTTGGCATTACGGGCGGGATTGCTGCCTATAAGACAGCAAATCTGGCAAGTATGCTGGTGAAATTACATGCTGATGTACATGTCATTATGACAAAAAACGCGCAGAAGATGATTTCTCCGGTTGTATTTGAAGCGCTGACAGGCAATAAGGTCATAGATGACGTGTTTGACCGCGACAGCGGTTATCAGGTAGCGCATATCGCGATGGCACAGGAAGCGGATGCGGTGATGATTGCGCCTGCATCGGCAAATATAATTGCGAAACTGGCACATGGGATCGCTGATGACATGCTCTCAACGACGATGCTGGCGGTAACTGCTCCGGTCTATGTGGTGCCTGCCATGAATACGCATATGCTGGAGCATGCGGCAACCCAGGCGAATATCGAAACCATCAGGTCTTATGGTTATCAGGTCGTGGAACCTGCCAGCGGATTTCTTGCCTGCGGCGATACCGGGAAAGGAAAAATGCCGGAAGCGGAGGCGCTGTTGGAATATATTTTACATGCGGCAGCTTTTAAAAAGGATCTGGAAGGGAAAAAAGTACTGATTACGGCAGGGCCGACACAGGAACCGTTGGATCCGGTACGTTTTCTTACGAATCATTCCACAGGGAAGATGGGTTATGCGTTAGCCAAAAACGCAGTCCGCCGGGGCGCGCGGGTTGTGCTTGTGACCGGCCCGGTACAGCTGCCCCCGCCTTTGTATGCGCAGGTCATACAGGTGACGACAGCGCAGGAAATGTATGAGGCTGTGGATGCGCATTTTGATGATCAGGATATTGTAGTCATGGCGGCCGCAGTGGCGGATTATCGTCCGATGCACAGGTCGGCGGAAAAAATCAAAAAAAAGGATCAGGCGTCAGTGCTCGAACTGGAGCGGACAAAGGATATATTAGCAAGCATGTCCGAACGGAAAACCAGCCAGTTTTTATGCGGATTTTCCATGGAAACAGAGCATGTGCTGGAAAATTCCAGAGCAAAACTGGAGAAAAAAAATCTGGACATGATTGTAGCCAACAGCCTGCGGACGGAAGGCGCCGGATTCGGCACGGACACAAATATTATCACGATGATTACAAAAGATCAGATGCGAAAGCTTCCTAAGATGAGCAAAGACGAAGCGGCACAGGAGGTATTTAACCAGATTTTAACATTACTGCATTAATTGTATATTCGAGAAAAACAAGGACATACTATCTGTAGCTGTTATCAGAGTTTATCAGAAAGAGAGGCTTTAAGATGGGCAGATTTATTTACAGAATGTGTCTTGTTCTTGTTTTGGCAATTGCAGTAGCAGGCGGCGTATATTATTATACGACATTTTATCAAAAGGAAGAAGAACCGCAAAAAGGGACGTTTGTCAGCAACATGGATGATAATGATCAGGCGATAGAAGCATTTTTATATGCAGGCGCAGCATGAACGGACAAATTATAACAAAAAGGAGTTCATTACCATGGCTACACCGGATACGCTTTATCTGAAAATAGATCAGAATGTTGTTGTGTATAATTACCAGGTGCATCTTGAGGACATTGCTTCGATGGAATGCACGAATGAGGCGGTTCTTCGCCAGCTGAAACAAAAGAAAATCTATACATTTCAGGAAAAAGATACTGCAAAGCAGAAAAAGCAGCGCATACAGGTATTTTCCGTACTGAATATCATACAGCAGATCCATGAGGATTATCCGGAGCTGGAAGTCCAAAATATCGGAGAATCCGACTTTATTTTGGAATGCAAGGCAGGAATTGCAGAAAATAAAGTATTGGAAACTGTAAAAACAATTGTGCTTTGCATCGTAATCTTTTTTGGCGCTGCATTTACAATTATGACGTTTAACAACGACGTAGGTGTGGCAGATGTATTTTCGCGTCTTTACGAACAGGTGATTGGCCAGAAATCAAACGGTGTAACGGAAATTGAAATTTTTTATGCCATCGGCATGCCGATAGGGATTACGATTTTTTATAACCATATCGGAAAGAAAAAAGTTACGCATGATCCTACGCCGATTCAGGTTGAAATGCGTAAATATGAGCAGGATGTCGATACGACGTTTATTGAAAATGCCAGCAGAGAAGGGAAGAGTATAGATGTGGGTTAATCATGTATTTTTGGGATTTCTGGGAATGGCTTTCGGGCTGTCGGTCGCGTCCGGCAGTTTCGCGATTGCTGTAAAGCTTGGCATCATACCGCAGATGGCGAGCAAATCAGGGACGGCAAAGCGCATGATCACTTACGAAAACGCTACGATACTGGGCGGAATTGCCGGAAATATCATATCTATATTTACACAGATCCGATTCCCGGCGGGACATGTTTTTTTAGCGTTATTTGGTATCAGCGCAGGCATTTTTGTAGGCTGCATGGCAGTTGCGCTGGCGGAAATTATCAACGCTTACCCGATTTTGTACCGGAGAGTGAAGCTCAAAATGGGACTGGAATGGATGGTAGCAACGATTGCAATTGGAAAAATGTGCGGATGCCTGTTTTATTTTATGAATGGATATCGGGACGGCGCATAAAGACCGTCCCTGATGGAGCGCGATTTTTTATATGGAGGAATAGTTATGGAGCCGATTCTGGCGAAACAGAGTGTGGACATCAAATGCAGGCTCTGTGCTTCCATTATGATGGGGAATTATGAATTTTATTATGCGGCCGGGCGGTTTTTTAAAATGGCAGCACAAAAACCGGAGCTTTCCCTGCAGCCGAAAGAACTGCATGCATTTCTCAGGCCGCTGCTGGATACATATGAAACAAAAAATGAGCAGGATGCATATCTCGTAAAAATGTTAAAAGATTACGAAGCATCTGACGAATATGATATGCAGATGAAAGAACTGCTGCAGATGGGACTTTTGGATGATGAACGTTGAAGCTGGCAGCTGCACAGGAACTGCTGTACGAGGACCGGATCTGGTTTCAGATGTTAAAAGACAGAAATGACGATTCACATATTTTCCAGAAAGCGAACGCAATCATTTACATAAGCAGAATTACCACGCTGTATCTGCCGGAAATCAGAAGACTGATCCTGCGGCTCAAAGAGCTGATACCGGAAGAACCACTCGAAGAGATCTGGATTCCTGACGATCTGCTTGCGTATGCACACAAAAGCAAACGTCCGCTCTATGAGCTGATAGAAGAGATCAGGCTGAAATATCAGTGCCAGACGGATGCCCGGATATATGACAGCTGGGAAAAATATAAAAAAGAATTTTTAATTCGTTCTTGACAATTAAAAAAAATCTATATATGATAATAAAAGATATTACTGCTGGCATTTAAGATGATTACAGTAAGAAAAATATTTTATACGCAAACAGGTATTGAGAAAGAGGAGTACGTCATGACGCTCAGCAGAGAGGGCTGCCCGCTGGCTGAAAGGCAGCTTTGAATACGCATGACGGAAGGTAGCTTTTGAACCGGACGGCCGAACATTGCAGCACGCAGGTAAGCCGCCCCGTCCCGTCCGCGTTACAGGACAAGAAAAGAACAGGCATCAGTGTTATTGTATTTGCATAGATACCCGTAAAAGAAAAGGTGGTACCGCGCTCATTCGCCCTTTGTAGTTTGAACTATAAAGGGTTTTTTGTTTGTGATGTGTAAACGGGCTAACAGAAATTCGTTAAGTAAATGAATGGATGGTGAACAGTAACTATGAAATTGATGCAGAAACAGACAGAAAGGAATCATATTTATGGCAAAAGAACTCGCAAAAACATACAATCCGGCCGGGCTGGAAGAACGTCTTTATAAAAAATGGGAAGAAAACGGCTATTTTCATGCAAAGCCAGACCGCAGCAAAAAGCCTTTTACGATCGTCATGCCGCCGCCAAACGTGACCGGGCAGCTGCACATGGGCCATGCACTGGATAACACGATGCAGGATATTTTAATCCGATACAAAAAAATGCAGGGATACATGACCCTCTGGCAGCCAGGGACAGACCATGCGGCGATTGCGACCGAGGTGCGTGTCATTCAGTCTTTGAAAGAACAGGGCATCGACAAAAACGACCTTGGCAGGGAAGGATTTTTGAAAAAAGCATGGGAATGGAAGGAAGAGTACGGCGGACGCATTATCAACCAGTTAAAAAAGATGGGTTCCGCCGCTGACTGGGACAGAGAACGGTTTACGATGGATGAGGGCTGTTCCAAAGCAGTGGAAGAGGTATTTGTCCGTTTATATAAAAAAGGCTATATCTATAAAGGAAACAGGATCATAAACTGGTGTCCGGTATGCAAGACTTCTATCTCAGACGCGGAAGTAGAACATGTTGATCAAAATGGACACTTTTGGCATATCAAATATCCGGTGGCAGGGGAAGAAGGCAGATTTGTTGAGATCGCGACAACGCGTCCGGAAACGATGTTTGGAGACACGGCGGTTGCGGTTAACCCGAATGACGAACGGTATCAGGACATTGTCGGCAAGACTTTGATTCTTCCGATTGTAAATCGTGAAATTCCGGTGATTGCGGATGAATATGTAGATATGGAATTTGGAACCGGATGCGTAAAGATTACCCCGGCGCATGACCCGAACGATTTTGAAGTAGGCAGACGGCATCAGTTAGAGCTTGTCAATGTCATGAATGACGATGCTACAATGAATGAAAATGCCGGAAAGTATGCGGGCATGGACCGCTATGCATGCAGGGAGGCGCTTGTCAAAGAGCTGGATGAGGCAGGGCTGCTGGCAGGCATCAAAGATCATGCGCATGCGGTAGGCACGCATGACCGCTGCAAGACGACGGTGGAACCGATGGCAAAGCAGCAGTGGTTCGTGGCGATGGAAGAGATGGCAAAGCCGGCAATGGAAGCGATTCGCAGCGGGGAATTAAAATTTGTTCCGGAACGTTTTGATAAGATTTATATGCATTGGCTGGAAGGCATCCGTGACTGGTGCATTTCCAGGCAGCTGTGGTGGGGACACCGGATTCCGGCCTATTACTGCCCGGCGTGCGGCGAACTCGTAGTGGCAAAATCAGACGAAGCGCCTCATACATGTCCGAAATGCGGGCATGCAGGGATGGAACAGGATCCGGATACGCTGGATACGTGGTTCTCATCCGCGTTATGGCCGTTTTCCACGTTAGGGTGGCCGGAGCAGACGGAAGAGATGGACTATTTTTATCCGACAGACGTGCTTGTTACCGGGTATGACATTATTTTCTTCTGGGTCATCCGTATGGTATTTTCCGGTTACGAACAGACGGGCAGATCTCCGTTCCACACAGTGCTGATACATGGACTGATTCGGGATTCTAAGGGGCGCAAGATGAGCAAGTCGTTGGGAAACGGGATTGATCCTTTGGAGGTCATTGAAAAATACGGTGCGGATGCGCTGCGTCTGACATTGATTACCGGCAATGCTCCGGGAAATGACATGCGTTTTTACTGGGAGCGGGTAGAGGCGTCCAGAAACTTCGCAAACAAAGTATGGAATGCATCGCGTTTTATTATGATGAACCTGGAAGGCCGGGAAATTACCGAGCCGTCCATAGAGGATCTGGAATCCTCCGATCAGTGGATCATCTCAAAATTAAACACGCTGGCAAAAGATATGACGGAAAATATGGATAAGTTTGAACTTGGGATTGCCGTTTCGAAAGTATACGATTTTATCTGGGATGAATTTTGTGACTGGTATATTGAGATTGCGAAGCTGCGTACGTACCATTATGAGGAAATGCCGCAGTCTGCAAATGCCGCGTTATGGACGCTGCGTACCGTATTAACAGAAGCGTTAAAGCTGCTGCATCCGTTTATGCCGTTTATCACCGAAGAGATTTTCTGCACGCTGCACCCGCAGGAAGAATCTATTATGCTGGCGGAATGGCCGAAGTATGATAAGGACCGCCATTTTGAGGCCGAGGAAATACAGCTGGCACATGTCAAAGACATTGTCCGGGCAGTCCGTACGATACGAAAAGACATGGATGTGCCAAACAGCAGAAAGTCCAAGCTGTTTATCGTTTCAGAAGACGCCGGGATCCGGGAAATATTTGAACATGCCAAAGAGGTATACAGGAGCTTTACGTATGCGAATGAAATTGTGATACAGGCGGACAGAGAAGGAATCGGAGAGGATGCGGTATCGGCAGTCATACCGGGAGCAGCCATTTATCTTCCATTCGAAGAGCTTGTAGATAAAGCGAAAGAAATCGAACGTCTGAAAAAAGATAAGGCGAAGCTTGAAAAAGAGTTGGCACGTTCGTATGGAATGTTAAAGAATGAGAAATTTTTAAGTAAAGCGCCGCAGGCAAAAATCGAAGAGGAGAAGAAAAAACTGGCGGAATATGAAAAAATGATGGCTGAAGTGGAAAAGCGGCTGGCTCAAATGCAGTAAATGACCAAAAAAATGTATTTCATTCTTTTTTTTCGCAGAATATTTGTTGAAGTTTGTCTCAATTAATGGTAAAATTATTATAAATATACCATGTAAAGCATATGGTTGATGAATTAAGAGTGAAGGGTGGTAAGGTCATGCAGACACTACAGCTTGATAGAACAGCAATCAGTTATAGTCCGGATGGTATGACAGCGTATTTGCGTCTGCCGGAACCAGCGGCTGGGGTCAAGTATAGTTTGGAAGATGTTAAGGCAGCATTAGTTGCCGGAGGGGTCAGGCAGGGAATAGACCAAAAGGCAATTCTTAACATGATCCGAAGCAGAATTTATGACCGTTCCGTTGCGGTGGCAACGGGCAAGGCTCCACAGGATGGTATAGACGGGTATTTTGAATATATGTTTCAAAGCCAGCTGGACGGAAAGCCAAGAATTAACGAGGACGGTTCGGTCAGCTATGCGATCAAGCTATTTGAGATGGTGACAGAAGGACAGGTGATCGCAAAATATCATCCGGCTGTCCCGGGGGTAGATGGATATACAGTAAAAGATGCGCCAATCCGTGCAAAGCCAGGCAGGGAGCTGCCTCCGCTGCGCGGAAGAGGTTTTGCATGCAAAGATGATGGGGTTACCTATATAGCTTCGATTACGGGCAAGATTGATAAGATCAATGATAAGATTAATATCCTGCCGGTGTTTGAAGTTTCCGGTGACGTAGATTCCAATACAGGCAATATTGAATTTCGTGGAGACGTCATCATCCATGGCAGTGTAGACGACATAGAGATCCGTGCTACAGGCACAGTGACCGTAGATGGCGTTGTACAGGGAGCCAGCATTTTCGCGAATAAGGACATTGTTGTGGCTGGCGGTGTGCTTGGCAACGGAAAGAGTGTCATTGATGCCAAAGGAAAAGTCTCGGCAAAGTTTTTTGAATTTGCGACAGTCCGTAGCAAAGGGGATATTACAGCGGATATATTCCTGAACAGCAACGTTTACTGCGAAGGCAGTGCATTTGTGATGAGCAAAAAAGGATGTATTGTAGGCGGTAGCGTTCACGCGGTCAGCGGAATCGAGGCAAACAGCATCGGCAACAACGCCGAAATACGGACACATGTTCTGGTCGGCAACGGCGGTGAGGTCCGTATGAAGATGGAGGAACTGCGAAACAGCATTAAAGCAGCGGAAGCCAATATTAATAAATCAGAAATGATCCTGGCGAAATTTCAGGAATACGAAGAGAAAACGGGCCAGTCCTGCAAGGATGATCCAAGACGGGTACAGCTGGTCCGCATCCGGGTGCGGGATCTGGCACGCAAGGCGGCTGATGAGGAAGATTTAAAGAAACTGCGGCTGATGGTAGAGAGTGCAAAAGGGGCAAACATCAAAGTACGCAAGAGAGTATTTCCAGGTGTGTTTGTATCTATTGACAGCTGCGATACTTCCTGTAAGGATACGTTTGATGATATCATATTTATCAAGCAGCAGGAAAAGGTTGTGATGCGCAGGCTTTCCGATTGGGGCGACGCGTAAAACGATTTCAATTAGTAACAGTTCAGATTTCCTGGACTGTTACTCAGATTTTTTAACGATAACAGTTACATGCAGGCATACATCGTGGAATCGGTACTTTACTTTAGGATAAATGAAGTAGGGGCTGATTCTTTTTGTTTATAAAAATTTTCGAAAAAGGAAGAAAAAACAAGACAACCATTTCTTTACAAAGTTAAAAGATGTGCTATAATTAATTCGTTTAATAAAAACAGACGGAGGGAATACAGATGATAGACTTTGAAGAAGAATTGAAAAAATTTCAGCCGAGCTTAGAGGTGGAAGAGGCGGAAGAAGCAATATACAGCCATAATCTGACGGATATGACGGATATTTTACAGGAGATGATTAAAGAAGCCAGACGCAACCGATAAATCAGGAAGGAGCCGATATGCAGTGTTTTAAATGTGGAGCGCAGCTTGGGGCGGAGCAGACCTGTCCGAACTGTGGGATGAATGTTAAAATGTATAAAAAGCTGATAGCGATTTCTAATTATTTATATAATGTTGGATTGGAGCGGGCAAAAGTAAGGGATTTATCAGGTGCGGCTGATTCGTTAAAGACAAGTCTGCAGTACTATAAAGGGAATATCCAGGCAAGAAATCTGCTTGGACTGATCTATTATGAGATAGGGGAGACCGTATCAGCCTTAAGCGAGTGGGTGATCAGCAAAAATCAGTCCGGAAAAGATAATATAGCGGATACTTATCTGCATGAGGTACAGAGTAATGCCGCTTTGTTAAATACAGTTAACCAGACCATTAAAAAATATAACCAGGCGCTTATTTACTGTCAGCAGGGCAGTGAGGATTTGGCGGTTATTCAGCTAAAGAAAATATTGTCTGTGAATCCAAAGCTGGTGAAAGCGCATCAATTGCTGGCGCTTTTGTATATTCGTGACAGGAAATACGACCTTGCAAGAAAATCGCTGCGGGCAGCGGAGAAGATTGACCGTGGGAATACAACGACGATGGCCTATTTGGCGGAAATCGACGGACATGTGGGAAATGGTACGGAAAAGGGCAAAAAATCAAAGAAAAAAGAAAACAAGGTGGAATACAGTACAGGAAATGATACGATCATACAACCGACTAACTTGAGGGATAACTCTGGCTGGATGATGATTGTTAATATTTTGGTTGGACTTGTTATCGGTGTAACGGCTACTTATTTTCTGATTGTGCCAAGTATCCGCCAGGCCTTGCAAAAAGATGTGAATACTGCTGTTGCAGATGCCAATGATACGATTGCGTCCAAAAACCAGGCAATCAAAGATCTGGAAGGTCAGGTGAAGAAACTGACGAAAAATGTGGAAGATGCTGAAGGAGAAAAAGAAGCATCTGCTTCCCAGATTCTCAGCTATCAGAAATTGATGGCAGCGTATCAGTCTTATCAGCAGGGCAGCTTAGAAGAAGCGAAAACAGCTTTGGCTGATGTAGACGAAAAGCAGCTGGACAGCGGAGCAAAACAAGTATATGCATCTATCCAGACTGAGATTGATGCCCAATATTTGGAAACGACTTATAATGAAGGCTATACGGCGTATATGTCCCAAAACTACCAGCAGTCGGCGGAATTGCTGCAGAAGGTTGCAGACGTGGACGATACGTATCATAATGGAGATGCGATATATTATCTGGCACAGTCCTACCGGATCATAGAGGATTATCAAAAAGCAGCTGAATTATATCAAAAGGTGATTGATGAATATCCATCTTCTTATAAGGCAAATAATGCCAGATATAAGTACCTGCCGGAAGTACAGCAGAAACTGGAAGCGCAGTAGCATAAATTGTAACAGTTCCTAAGAATAAAGAAAAATAAGTAAATATAGATTTTACAAAAGATGTTGATACGAAGAAATCAGCATCTTTTTTAATACTTAAAAACAGGAGGATTTTACTATGGAATGCCGTTATGAACTAAACGAAGGGTGTCTTACGATATCTATGCCGAAAGAACTGGACCATCATAGTGCGGAACAGCTGCGGATGGAAGCAGATCTTTTGATTGACTCGTATCGCGTGAGAAACCTGGTTTTCGATTTTTCCGGAACAGAATTTATGGACAGTTCAGGAATCGGTGTGCTGATCGGAAGATGCCGCAATATGAGTTATTGCGGGGGCAGTGTAAAGGCTCAGCATATGAATGACCGGATTCAGAAGATTTTCAGAATATCCGGCCTGCACAAATTGATGGAAACGGAGGCGGTAAAATATGAAAGATCGGAATGAGATGAGTATCCGGTTTGACTCCTATTCTGCAAATGAAGGATTTGCACGGGTCGCGGTCGCGGCCTTTTTAGCAGACATGGATCCGACGCTGGACGAACTTGCAGACGTAAAAACCGCGGTATCTGAGGCTGTGACAAATTCTATTATTCACGGCTACGAAAACCGCATTGGCAAGATTTATCTGACCTGTGCAAAAGAAAAACAGCAGATATTAATTGAAGTGGTAGATTACGGAAAAGGCATTGAAGATGTGCCAAAGGCAAAAGAACCGTTCTATACGACGAGGCCGGAATTGGAACGTTCCGGCATGGGATTTGCTTTTATGGAAGCATTTATGGATGATGTGGAAGTGGATTCTGCACCGGGGCAGGGCACGACTGTGCGCATGGTCAAACAGTTTGGGACAGGAGCCTAGCAGCCTATGGAGGAGACAATGGCTTTGATCCTGCAGGCACAGCAGGGGGATCCGGGTGCAAAAGAGGAGCTGGTGAAGCAGAATCTTGGACTGGTAGGAAGCATTGTCAAAAGATTTGAACACCGAGGACATGACAGAGAAGAGCTGTTCCAGATCGGCAGCATCGGCCTGATTAAGGCAATAGACAAATTTGACCTTACATATGAAGTGGCATTTTCGACATATGCAGTACCGTTAATCAGCGGAGAAATCCGCAGGTTTTTGCGGGACGACGGATTAGTCCGCATCAGCAGGAGCCTGAAAGAAAACGGCTGGCGAATTCGCAAGGCGGCGGAAAAAATCAGTCAGGAAAAAGGCAGGGAGGCATCCATACAGGAACTGTCTGAAGAAACAGGGCTCAGCCGGGAAGATATCGTGATGGCGGTCGAAGCGAATATGGAAGTGGAATCCATCTACCGCAGCGTCTATCAGTCGGACGGAAGCGAACTGTATCTGGTAGACCAGATCGCGGAAGGGAAAGGCGTTGGACAAAAATACGGCACAGGTACGATGCAAAACGGTATCATAGACGGAAACGGAGATCCGGAAAAAGAGAAAATATTAAACGACATGCTGATCAGGCAGCTGCTCGAAGAGCTGGAAGAAAGAGAGAGACGATTAATAGAACTGCGCTATTTTCAGGATAAGACACAAGTGCAGACCGCACAGGAGCTGCAGATGAGCCAGGTACAGGTGAGCCGGCTGGAGAAGAAAATACTGCTTAAAATGCGAAAAAAGGCTGTGCAGTAGTTTGCGGGATAACTTATGCTTTTTGTGGCTATGCGGACGCTGGATGCGGGGCCTGGATTTCGGCTCCTACTCCAGAATGTTAAGAACTCCTAAGCATTCTGCATGGACGTAGTGGCCCCGTCCGGTCGCGTCGCGTAGTACCCAAGGGGGCATGCTATCCGCCCCTGGCTAAACGCCAGTGGCTAAAAGTGACGCTGGGCTGCGCCCCTGATTTATTGAGCAGAATGCTAAGGATTTCTAAACATTCTTCCAACGTCGCCGAAATCCAGGCCCCGCCCCGTATCCAGCTGGTTTTGACTGGCGTTACGGAAATCACAGTGTTAAAAGCTGTCGCGTCAAAGGGGGCACACAAGGAAGATAATGCCTCATTGTGTGCCCCTTTTTATAAAACAACTACAGCATGTGGCTGCGCAGTTCTTCACCGCTTTGGCGGCATAAATAGGCAGGCGCCACGTCAAAAACGGTTTTACAGCCTCTCATGCCTTCCTGATTCATTCGGTAAGCGGCTCTTGCATAGGCTGCGAGTACGCTTGCTGTGAATTCAGGATTGGAATCCAGTTTCAGGCTGTATTCGATAATATGTTTGTGTTCGTTATCCCATCCCGTTTTCCCGCTTCGAATCACAAAACCGCCGTGCGGGATACCGCTGTGGTTCTTGTCCAATTCTTCCTGAGAAATAAAATGAACAGTTGTATCGTAATCCGCAAAATAATTCGGCATTTCTTTAATCTCTTTTTCAATTCTGTCCAAATCAGCGCCATCTTTTGCGACAACAAAGCATTCTCTCGTATGCTTTTCACGGGTAGATAACTGTGGGGTATCTCCGTTTCGTACAGCTTCTAAAGATGACGGAACAGGAATTGTGTATTGTCTGGCATCGGCAACGCCGTCAATACGGCGGATCGCATCGGAATGTCCCTGGCTTACACCTTTGCCCCAAAACGTATAATCCGCCCCGTCAGGCAATATAGCGTTTGCATAAACACGATTTAAGGAAAACATGCCAGGATCCCAGCCGACCGAGATCATGCCTATTTTACCGGATTTTTTTGCCGCACTGTCTACATTTGCGTAATGCTGCGGTATTTTTGCATGTGTATCGAAGCTGTCAACCACATTGAAATATTTTACATACTCCGGAGTCTGCACAGGCAGATCCGTAGCGCTTCCGCCGCAGATGATCAATACATCTATCTTATCTTTATACTCCGGCAGTTCAGAAACAGAGCAGACAGGAGTGTCTTTTGACAGGATGTGTACACTGTCAGCGGGCCTGCGTGTAAATACAGCGGATAATTCCATGTCTTCATTTTGTTTTACGGCGCATTCCACGCCGCGGCCAAGGTTTCCATAACCTAAAATACCAATTCGAATCATAATATAAAATCCTTTCTTAATTTTCAGCTTTCAAATGCGTAAGGTGGTAAAGTTTTTGTGGCTATGCGGACGCTGGATGAGGGGCGGGGCCTGGATTTCGGCTCCTA
>CAOKJJ010000100.1 GCA_948468465.1 uncultured Eubacterium sp.
ATTACCAGACTGCTTTGGAAAAAGATTATACGATTGTCTGCTGGGAACAAAGAGGTTGTGGACGGACATTTTACAGGAACAAAAGCGACAACAATCTAACTATCGAACAATTACTTGCAGATACAGATGAAGTAATTGACTATTTGCGGGAGCGTTTTGGTAAAGACAAAATCATTATTATTGGGCAATCGTGGGGAACGGTACTCGGAATGGATTATATCAATCTCCATTCGGAAAAAGTAGCTGCATATATCGGTGTAGGTCAAGTAACTAATTTTTCACAGGGGAAAATTTATGCGGCGGAGAATGCAGCCCAAATAGCGGCAGAAAATGGCAACAAGGAAGATACTGAATTTTTGGAACAGTGCATTGAACGATTATCTAAAACAGAAGGCATTGCAAAGTTAGATATAAAATCTCTTGAAGAAATGATTATAACGTCTACTAAATACTTGAAATGCGATGGAGAAATGTCGGGGATAAAACGAATATTTGCTGCGGTTACATCGCCGGAAATGCTATGGAATGACGCGAAATGGTTTTTATTTGCAAGTGATACACAGAATATAATCACTTCCCAAAACAGCCTTGTGGACTATATGTATTTTCAGTTTGATGTTATGAAGTTGAGCAAAGAATATGATATTCCGATTTGCTTTATACAAGGTGACAGCGATCCTATTACTCCAACAAGTTTGGTAATTGATTACTATGAGATTATTATGTCTGATAAAAAAGAAATGATTGTTATTAACAATGCAGGACATACTCCGTTCTTGGATAAGCCAGAGCAATTTTGTGAAGCAGTTAAAACTTTTTTATCCGAGTGCGAAAACGAATAATACAGGGGAAAATTGCAGAGGTGATGATTATGGCTGAATGGGTACACTGCCCTGTCTGCGGAAATAAAACAAGGTTGCAGATACGGGCAGATACAGAGTTGAAAAACTTTCCTTTCTACTGCCCGAAGTGCAAACGGGAAAGTTTGATTGACGCAAAAGATTTACAAGTAACGGTTATTAAAAGGTTTGAAGCAAAAACGCAGAGCTGATTAACTTAGCGACAAATCGGTGTTTGTTCAGGAGGATACTATGGCACTTAATATAGCCGAAACATTTGAATTGTTATTATACGAAAAACTAAAGATAAAAATATGAAAAGCAGGTATCGAATACCTGCTTTTCATATTTTTATATGGTGAAGGATAAATCCAAGAAAGCATATTTCATATATATCTGTATGACAAATAGATTCTGATTCTTATTCTAACATTTGATATAATAAAAAGCAAGCTTTTTTTAAAATCCTTTAAAATCCCTTTAAATCCCTTCTGTATCTACGCTGTTTATTCAGTATTTTTGTTTACATTGCCATTAAGGTATGCTATGATTAACGGAAAAGGAAAAGGACGTGATCAGGCAAATGACAGAAATTATTTTACTTATTCTGGGCTGTTCTCTTGCGCTGCTGTTTTTTATCTGGCTGATTTTCAGGGCCAAAATCACCTCAAAATCAGCCGCACTTCTTATAGATACTGGTCTGCTGGCGCTTTGCGCTGCCACGATTATCTGCGGTCTTTTGTTGCGGCAGGAAAAATATGCAAATACCTCAGATGGAACAATTCTGCAGACAGACACAGATATCAGTCAATCATTCAATCAGCAAACAACGATAGAAACAGATACGAAAACAGATGATCAGGCGACGATACGGACAAACTGATAGGGGGATATGCGATATGAAGAAATTAATGAAAGCAGTCTGCAGCCTGCTGCTATTTGCCGTACTTTTTGGATTGGCATGTCCGGCTGTAACTGTGCGTGCGTCCAGTGCGGGCAGCGTTAATAATATGAATGTTGTATTTGTATTGGACGGGAGCGGTTCTATGTTCACGACCGATAAAGACCAGCTGCGGTTTGAAGCGCTGGAACTGTTTTTGGGGCTTTCTACGGAGTCTGGCAATTATATGGGTGCGGTCGTTTTTGACGATACGATCATTTTAAAACAGGAGATAGAACCGATGAACAGCAGGGCTGATAAGAGTGAATTGTCTCGAAAGGTCCGAAAAGCGGTCAGCAATGGGGATACGGATATTGGGAGCGCTGTTTTGGAAGCGGTGCGGATGCTCAAACAGTCTGGCAGCAAGGAGCTTCCGTCTGCGATTATTTTGCTTTCGGACGGCAATACGGATCTGCCGAAAGACCGGACAGGCGCAAAGCTGGAACGGTCCGAGCACCGGAAAGCAGCGGCGATTGATTATGCCAGACAAAAAGAGATCAGCGTCCATTCTGTTTGTCTGAATGCGAACGGAAAGGCTAAAAAAGAAGAACTGCAGGAGATTTCTGATGCGACGGGCGGTACTTGTGTCGAGGTAAAGAGGGCGAAAGATTTAAAAGACGTGTTTAACCAGTTTTATAATATTATTTACTCTACAAAGACGATGAACCTGGTGGATACGAAGATACCGAAAAGCGGGGAATTAAAAGTGCCGTTTACGATTCCCGTGATAGGTGTAAAAGAAGCAAATATTATTATTAATACGCTGAATCCGGATACGTCTTATAATCTGTTTCATCCGCAGGGCTATGGTTATACGAGGGCGGAGCTGGACCAGATGGTTATCCGGGCAAAGACATTTACGGTTATTAAAATTGAAAAGCCGGAGCCGGGAGACTGGGAGCTGGTTGTGCGTGGGGCGCGCAGGGATCAGGTGAAAATAGATATGGTATATAATACCGATCTGTCTTTGCGTATAGATAAAAAAGCGACGCAGTCCAATGGACAAAAGGTATTGTGGGAGCTTTCCGTGCAGGCCGAAAATGAAGGAGAGACGGTTACGAACGCGCAAGTGTATCAACAGTATCCGTTCTGGTTAGAAGTTACAGATAAAACTACGGGGGATAAAAAAAAGCTGGAGCTGACGGCGGATGGTGAAAAATGCATTGCCGAGCTGGAGACTGAAGGGTACGGGAAATATAAAGTGCAGGCATTTTGCGAGATCGACGATATGAAAGTCCGGTCGAAGCCTGTGACTGTGCAAAAAGAAAATACGGTGCCGGAGTGGAAACAGGATCCGGTTGTGATTGAGAAAAAGACGCATCTGTTTTCAAAAAGCCTGTATACGCTGGATTTGAACACACTTGCATCTGACGCGGAAGATGACACGCTGGAGTTTCAGATCGTGGACTCTGAATTTGAAAAGGATGATGTTCAGATACAATCCGGCTCCATTTTAAATGTAAAGATAAAATCGTGCGGCAGCGGCAGTCTGACTGTGGCAGCGGTCGATCAGGCGGGTGCGTCTGCGCAGGTGCAGATACAAATACAGACAGTTTCTGTGACAAGCACGATTTTGCTTGTTTTGGCGCTTGTCTTTTTTCTGATTGCGTTTGTTTTATGCATTCCGGTCATAAAGTCTTATGTTGCCGTTGTGCGGGGTACCGTTCAGATTCTGACATATGGAGAAGAAGGTACGGATATGCCGGTCACTGTGGACGGTGAAAAAGGCAGAATGCTGCTGTCCGGCCTGATACACCCGGTTCAGGATATTGGAATCCGTTTGGAAAAATGCTATTTAACGGCCGGAGAGAAAAACAGCTGTATATATTTTATATCAGCAGAAGGCTGTTACTCGGATCAGGACAGCGGGCAGAAGAAAAAGAAAATACGGATCCAGGCAGGAATGGAAGTGAATATCAGCAGTGATGCAGATTTTTCAAATGGCATGAGAATTATTTATATGCCGTATCAGGAATAAAATACGGTTAAGGCTAATGCAGGAAGCAAAAAGGAATAAAATACGGCTAAGGCTAAATGCAGGAAGCAGAAAGGAAGAGTGTTTATGGCGACATATGGACAGCTGCTGATTGATGCCGGCGGCGGAATTATCGACCGGGGCAGACAGTCCGACAGACAGGATGGGGCATCTGTAATTCTGGGCCTGGGAGGGACAGGCGCGGATGCGGTGATCAAATTAAAACAGGAAGTATATAAACAACTCAGGCCGGATGATGCAGACGCGGTGATTCCAAGATATGACGCGGTCAGATATTTGATTATTGACGCTGACGATTCCCAGATTCCGCAGTCTGCGGCTGTTTCAGATATTGATAAAAATACGGAGTTTTTCGCGCTTTCCAACAGCTCTATTAAAAGTACGTTTGAGGCAAAAGAGATCTTAAAGACAAGGCCGGAGCTGTACTGGCTTGATTATGAAAATATTTCCATAGACGAAGCGAGTAAAGGGGCAGGAGGCATCCGCCAGGTCGGGAGGTTTTTACTGGTCGATAAAGGAGAAGCGTTGTATGCAAAGATGAAAACAGTCATCGAGAGCGCGCTGACTGCGGCGAAAACCGGAGAACTGGATGTTCACATCTGCGCAGGGCTTTCCGGCGGAACAGGCAGCGGCATTTTCCTGGATGTCTGCTATCTGATACGTACGATTTTAAAGCAGATCGGCAAACAGGACGCGCGGGTCAGCGGATATTTTTTCCTGCCGGATGTCAATCTGTCTGTTCCGGTAATTCAGGAAAATCCTCTGATATCCGCTTATATTAAGGTGAATGGATACGCGTCACTGCAGGAACTGGATTACTGTATGAATTTTGGAAAAAATAAAGACAGCTTTGTCATGAACTATGGATTTACCGCTGTGGATTGCGCGATGAATCCGGTAGATTTATGTTATCTGATCTCGACGACAGATGCTGCGGGCAACCGTGTGCAAAATGGCTATCAGTATGCGATGGGCGTGGTAACAGATTATATTATCAGTTTTCTTGCGAAGGAGACGAGCGGATTTACGCTGCAGAGTCATATAGCGAATTTAAATTCGATTAAGGAAGGAATTCATGTACAGCATGGCGCAAATGTAGACTACAATATTCTCGGCGCGTCGGTAGCTGAAATGCCGTTGTCTGAGATTGCAACGTATCTGGGATGCCTGCTATTTGACCGTTACAGGGATATGTATCAAAAAGTGCCGGCAGAACAGGAGCGCGATGCGTTTCTCGTGAAAATGCGGCTGAAATATGAAGATCTGCTGAAAGAGCTTTCGCACGGATGTACCGCTTCGGTCGTATTTGGAAAAGCATATGATGCCAAAATGTATGACCAGAGCAAAGATCATGCATTTGTAAAGCGTGCGGAACAGTTTTTGTCAGATAATATCGGCATATTGGAAAAAAACGCAAAAGCGATGATGGAAGACCTGCAGGAATTTATGATTCCAAAAACGAGCGCTTCTTTAATCAGCAGGACTTATCAAGGGCTGTTTGACGATTATGCTGTAAAGCTGGAGTATGGCCCGTTTTATGCCGGCAGGATGCTGGCGGGAGGAGATAATCAGAATCTGCTTCATGCGGTGGATGGATTTATCAAAAAAAATGAAGAACTGCTTGCGCATGAGATAAAAATATCCGGTCAGCTGGAAGATGAATACCGCGACGCGAAATTAAAGATGGAAAATACAAATTTCCTGAATAAAAAAACGAGGATGGAAAGCTATCTGCAGGCGTTAAGCCGTCTGTATATCAACCATTATCACACGCAGCTGTATAAAAATATGGATCTCGTGCTGCAGGAGTACAAACGTCAGCTGCGCAGGCTGAACCAGAACCTGTTTCGTATCCTTTTGCAGGTGATGGAAACGCTGCGGGAAACGTTTGAGGTGAATAAAACCGTACTGTCGCAAAAAGGCATCCAGGATCACTTGTATACATGGAAAATACTGTCGATACCGGATATAAAAGAGAGTTTGGAGCGGGAAGTAAAAGAACATGATGCCGGCCAGACGCTGTATCATCTGATTATGACGCTGTTTGAGCATTGTGCAGTATGGATGAACCAGGACGAAAATGAGATCTGCAAGCTTATTTCAGATTTTATGCTGCAGGAATTTGACAAAGCCACGAAACGGACGATGACAGATTATCTCAAAGAAAAATTTCGTGTGGAAAACCCGGCGCTTCTTGCCGACGCGGTGGAAAAAGAGATTATCCGGGACAAGCTTGGGAAAGATTCGACGCCGTTATTTTGGAAAAATCCGATGTATAAAAACAGCATGGGCATGCACAGCTATTTGACGGTCCCTTATGACGCTGCGGAGATGAAAGCGGCTGCCGCAAATTTTACGCAAAGACAGATGGAATTTACCGTGCGGGAGTCGCATATAACAGATAAACTGTCGATGATGCGGTTTTACAGCGGGATACCGATTTTTGCTTATCAGGGGATTATGGAGCTGCAGCGCGCTTATGAGGAAGATAAAAAGGCGGGCCGTCATTTGTTCGAGCGTGGGGACGTCAACTGGAATAAACTGCCTTCGCCAGTGCCGGAAAGCTTTAAGATAGATCTGCCGGCTGCGCGGATTGCACAGCGCAACCAAGCGCTGCTGCAGGAGTTTGAACAGGCGGAAGCGGCCGGGGTTGTAGTAAAAGATGAATTTATGAACTGGCATATTTTAAAGACAGAATCTCTGGATATTGCCGCATGGATCGAACAGGCGGGCGGCATTTTGACAAACGGCAGAAATAATCCGAATAAGATTCGCCAGGTACTTCCGCAAATAAAAGAAAGGCTGGAAACAGCTGTAAACAACGCGTCGCTGGTACGCATTGAATATTTAAATACCGTATCCGGCAGCGAGAGACAGGTGATGCTGGATTTTTACCTGCTTGCTCCGGTATTAAATGAGCTGGTTCATACGGAACTGCAAAAAAGGGTGAAAGCAGACAGTGAGGTCAAAAGGCTGGAACAGCTGCTGCAGGATACGATCGCGGAAAAAAGAGGGAAAAATGATTTCTTTAACGCCCTGTTCACTGGCGCACTGACTTATGGCAGGAAAATTGTATTTCATTATGATGAGTTTGGAATAGAAAAAACAGCTGAGCTGCAGAACAGCAGCATGAAATATGGACAATCCGGTGCGTATCAGGCATTCCTGACTTACAATACACTGGATGACGAGCTCAAGGAAAAGATAGACAGCCGCACGAGGCAGCTGCTGGATGAGGAAGATGCCAGGCAGGTATACGAAACGGTGGCAGCGCTGGAAGAAAGCATGCCGAAAAAAATCAAGGGCTATTTAGGCATTTATGATGAGCTGGACCCGATGCATGAAGAAATCGAAGCTTTTTATATAGATTTTATGAAGACACTGCATAGTTTTAAACTCAATATGTAGCAGGACGTATAACCGTTTCACAGGTTATCTGCAATGATTTTAAGGAATGGGATTTATGACATACGATCATAAGATATTTCAAAATGGACAACAGCTCCTGGAAAGCTGCATTGACAAATTGAATGAAACACAGCGGGGAGAAACGGGAGGAAACATAGCGCTGCACCCAACAGCGGTCATTATGCTTGGATTAAAAAGCAGGCTGAATACAAAACATGTGAAGTCCACGCTGGATGATAACTGGAATAATGCCCGGTTTCTGCAATATTTAAACGTAGTCAAAACAGATAACGGATGGCAGTGCTACCAGCTTGTCAGAGTGGAAGACAGACTGGAACCAGATGTGCGTGCATGGGATTCCTATGTGTGGAAGTATGCAGGCACAGACTGGGAAGAAACACTCAATCAGGCGATTGTAACGATGCTGGAGACAGACGAGAAGATTTTTTCCGACCGGACGGTTATTAAAATGGAATATATTCTGGAAGCTTCTGAAAGCAGCAGTACGGAGTATGCCGATCTGTATAGGAATACTTCGAACGCGCTGCAGTCGGATGAGCGAAAAACGCTGTATCTGATGTTAGACCAGCGTCCGGGGGCTGACCGTGTGGAAGCTTCTGACGCGCTGCTGCAGTATCTGGCGGCGAAAAACAGCGTGTCGGAATTAGCAGGGACGATTTATTTGCTGAGCAATTATCTGCAGTCCGGACAGATGCTTGGAGATGGCCGGATCTGGCAAAACTATCGGCTGGCCGCTGATATCATACTGCTTGGCGGCAGCCGCATGGCGTCACGGGAGGTTTTGCAGAAGCTGTCCGGCGGATTTAAAACAGTGTCTTATGCCCTTGTAACAAAGCCTACAGAAGAAATCGCAGCGGCTTCTCTGCGGACGCTGATGCGTGAGATTTATCATATCGGGCAGAAAAATTTGTATCGGGAACTGCCGGCAAGTGAGATTTCCGCAAAACTGCAGATGGACCGGCATCATGGATTTGCGTTTTTGGAAGAGTTGTTTCAGCAGAAAATCCGGCCGAAGTTTCCGAAAGAAACAGATTGGAATTATTTGCCGTTTGCAAATATACAGGATTACCGCGAATTTATAAAAAGCCCGGGAATGACAATAGATGCGGCCAATGTGCTTTCGTCGGGCGCGGCGGAAGCGTTTTTAAACAGCCAGTATTTGAGGCCAGTTGAGAGGTTTATGATCAATGAAAAAGAAATGAAACAGTGTACAGACAACATATCCCAGCTGCTGACAGCGCAGTTTGCCTGCTTTGAGCTATTATATCTGTACGAGCATCAGGATGAATTAAACCGTATGATTCTGTCAGAGTACCAGCCGGCAGGGATACGTACAAAAAGCAGCGTCTGCGCAAGGCTGCATGCACAGGCGGTTTACGAAAGCAAGCGTATTTTTTATAAGAAAATGAAACAGGCCGTCGCAGCGGAAATGAACCGGCTGATACAGCAGGCGGTTGATTTTCGAACCATGTACGAGGCATGCAGCAAGGAAGTTCGCCAGGAATGTATCGTTACAGGGGATGAGTCAGAGTCGGTGGAGAAATTTTACAGCAGAATTGCGGAGGAATATACAGGACAGCGTACGTTTTCAGATATTTTTTGTGTGTCATATAAAAAAGAAGATCTGTTAGGAGACTTTTGGAATATTTATCTGGAGCTGATCAGGGAAAACGTGTATCAGTGTGATTTTGAACAGGAAGTAGATTACCGCATGGACGGTATGGATGAAAAGCAGAGGCATGCATTTGTAGAAAAAGAACTTCGAAAAAAGCTGGCTGGCAGCAGGAGACTGAAAAACAGCATTGAAATGCCGATGACAAAAGCGGGCTGCTTTTATATGGTCCATGCAAGCGCCGACTACGCGAAAACACTGCAGCAGGCGGATCATGGGGAGTATCTGTTGTTTGACCTGAACCGTACAGACTGTATTGAACAGCTGGAGATCTATGATATCTTAAAACCGCAGCAGCTGCATCTTGGGAGTGTGAGGGAGCCATGATCATAGAACAGACGACGGAACAACAGAATGCGGACTATCAGATCCGGGAACTGGCGTGCAGCAAAGAAGCCGGCAGAATCCGGCTCCGTTGGAAATATAAACAGACTTCGGATTTCCTGGTGTTTTTCTATGACAGCAGGAAAGAGTTTGATTTGAAACTGGCTTGTGCAAGGCTGGCGGCGGAAGGGTATTCCGACCCGGAGCTGGCGGAGCAGCCGAAAAGGCTGCTGTCAGTTGATACAGATAGCTGTCTGAAGTTTGCATATATAAAACATGCGGAATTTCAGCGGGATGGCAGATGTTTTTCTTTTCCTGCAAATATGCTGAAAAAAGATCTGCCGTATGGAATTTGTGTATTTGCCTGTGTGTATGATACACAGCTGCATATTTTTCCGGCAGGCACACAGCACAATGTCTGTTATCTTCCGGTAAGAATCAAGGCGGAAATCCGTTATAAGACAAAATTATTTTCCAAAGATAAATACTGCATGTTTCGTCTGCCGTATCTGGAAGACTATCAGGATGGATGCATACGGTATTATGTAGAAGGAGTAACCTCTGATTTTCCGCTGCCGCAGTCGTGTCTTGGCAGGGAGCTTGTCATAGTCATTCCCAGGCGGGCGAAAGTCAGAATTCGTGTACAGGAAGAATACAAAAAATACTATTTGCCTTTGGCTTAGGAAGGAGTGGTTCTGGGATGGAACTGACAGACTGCAGGTGTCCGTTTTGCTTTCAGCCGTTTAGTCCGCAAAAAGCGGCGTTTAAAGCAATGACGGTGTTTACGGAGCAGGATTTTGAAGCGGGGATGGAGGAAGAAGAGCTCGTTCTGAAAAAAGAATATGCACTGCAGCCAGACGAGATTTACCAGGCATTCTGGGAGCGGTATCCAAAGAGCGAGCCGGAAAACCGTTATAAGGATTACCCGGTTATTGATAACCTCAGCGACAGATTTTTAGATGGAAGGTATGAAGCGGACTCAAGCGGCTTTATCAACCGGGCGACAGACGCGTTTGGCGCGGTATCCAAAATACGGATCTGCCCGCACTGCCACAATCCGCTGCCGTTTGAGTTTGGAAAATATCCGGTCAAATATATATCCATAGTAGGAATTACAAGTTCCGGAAAGACCGTGTACCTCTCCCAGCTGCTGCGCCAGATTGAAACTTTTTTTGTGAAAGCCGGGCTGACAGTCGTTGGCGTTTATGATGAGGTAGAACGGTTTTTAGAAAATTACAAAATACAAAAAAATGTGCCGCTGCCGCGCGGCAATGCAGCGGACGGGCTGATGCCGCCGCTGGCATTGAATGTGAAATGCAATAAGACGCAGCAGGTGTATACGCTTGTATTTTATGATATTGCCGGAGAAAACTGTGTCCATCCGCAGCAGATGGAAAAATATGGCCCGTTTATAAAAAATTCGGATGGATTGCTGCTAATGATTGACCCGGAACAGTTTTTAGGCAGTTTCACAGAGAATGGCGATCTGGAAAGAGAAGCGCATAGTCCGGATAAAGTGATCGCTGCCATGTGGAACGCATTTGTGGCATCTGACAATAAAGAAGGGCGCAGCCGCATTCCTCTGGCTGTGGCATTATCCAAAAGCGATACACAGACAGAGGTGCTGGATTACCAGTCCACTCTTTTTTCAAATATGAGTTATCAGGAATACACAGATCATGAGCTTCCGCTGAAAGATTTTGCGGCGGTGGATATGGAAGTGCGAAGGCTCCTGACTCAGATGAACCGCAATAAGACAGAGATTTTATGCAATAAATTAAACGAATGCTTTCCGGTCCATGCGTTTTTTGCAGTGTCTGCGCTGAATGCAAGGCCGCAGGAACGCACAGGCATGCATGACGAAGACTGTTATATGCTGGATGAAGAGCCGGAAACGATTCGCGTGGAACAGCCGGTTTTTTGGATTTTGTATAAATTGGGCGTGCTTCCGGTAAAAGAAGCTGAGACAAAAAAGAAGCGTGGCGGGCTGCTGCGGAAATTTTTGTAATCGGGTTCCTTATAAAAAGCAGTCTGGAAAGGATGATATGTTATGAAATTATATCAGGCAGGATATTTTCGGATCGGCGGACATGGGAGCGGTTCCGGCTGGAACCTTGTAGCTCCGTCCGTCGGCATGTCTGAGATTGCAAAAGCAGGATTTCGGGGCATTGCAGCCAGGCTTGTGGATTTGAAGCAAACCGCGCAGACGCCGCCGGAGGCTATGGGAATCTTTTGCCATGAGAGGTTTGTTTATCTGATGCATGTGAATTATGCCGCCTCCGGCGCAGACAGCCGGGGCGTGGCTTATGTGCACGGATACTGTTTTCATCTGGCGGAGTATTATGAACTGGCGACGCATCCTGAGATCTTATTTGGTGTGTTAAAAGAATCGTTTGATATGGAGTACCAGCCGCAAATAACTGCTTACCCGGTCAGAGAGTCTTTGGATTACCGGAATATGAACGAACGCAGGCTGCTCGATCAATACCACCTGTCCAAAGAACAGTACAGAAGCCTGATTCTCGGCGCAATCTGCGCACTGGAAGGATATGACAGCCCGATGTGCGTGAAATACAGCAAAGCCAGGGAACAGAATCTGCAGACGTATCAGGATATCATGTTTTTGATTATGAAAGGGCTGCCCTATCATTTGAGGCAAAAGCTGCTGTCTTTTTCCTGGCACGGGATGCAGGCATCCATTTGTTTTTCCGATCAGGTGCAGGGGACGAATTATGCGGATCTGGATCGGGGGATCTTTCAGTGCAGCGATGCCAGGCTTAAGGCTTATTCGTTTATAAAGCTTTATAATATGGAAGTTTTTTATGACAGAAAGGATATGAGGGAGCAGATCTTTCAAAATATTGCGCTGTTTATCCAGGAAGCTTATGCGGAACCTTTGAAAGACGCGGGATGTCCTCTGATAGAAGCAGGCTTTCAAAAACAAATAAAAAAAAATGAAGGCGGCATAGAGCCTGAGGCGGTAATGCCGTTGCTTCAGGACTTTTTTAAACATAACATGATTTATGGCAGGGAAACGGCGGAATATTTGACGGCTCTGTTAGACGCAGTGAATCAGGGCGGGATTTTCATAGAAGATCAGAACCTGGCGGCTCAAATCAGTGCCGCGTACAAACAATATGCGGACGGAGCATTGCTGGAACCGGTGGCACTGCTGGAAGCGCGTGCGATCGTAAGGCAAAGCGGCGCACAACGTCAAAGAGAGAGCGGGTTTGCAAGGCTGCTGGAACTAAAGCAAAGGCATCCGGAGCATCTGTATCCCGCGGTATGCCAGTATCTGGAGCAACTGGACGCGGATTATTTTTCAGACTATTTCTGGAACCGGTTTTTGCCAGGGGAACTGACCTCGCTAAAGAAAGCGGAACGGTTTTTTAATAAGAATGGACAGACATTTTCAGCAAAAGAGCACCGGTTATTTCAAAAACTGCTGAAAGAACTGACGGAGCATGAACTGAAAGAGGCGGGCAGTTTTGAAGAGATGTGCGCAGCAGCGCAGGTGACAGACAGAATCCGCCAGCATACGCCGCGGGAGGAAAGCTATCAGAAGCTGTGGCAGGATACCTGCCGGACGATGTGGAGTTTTTTTCAGATAGATTGGTTTGAAACGGGCAGTGTGCATTCGTATGAACAGTATGAGGTGAAGAAACAGTCTAGTCCGAATGCAAAGAAGGTCTGCCGGATGATTTCATTGCTGGAAGATGCCAGACAGTGCACGGATGTGAATAAGCTATGGAATTTATTGTATGATACCGCGTCAGCTGTGGATAAGAAATACAGACTTATGATCCGGCGTGGCATGCGGGAAGAATTTTTTGCCGGAACGAAACAGCTGGATGTCAGACAATTAGACCGTTCTCTGGTTTTCTTTTATGATCCGGATAAAAATCAGACCGATCTGGTGAAATGGATCAGCCAGTGGGCAAAGCAGCAGGATCTGGATTCATACAGCAGCATTTTCGCGGATTATGGCAGGCAGTCTGAACTGCTTGCAGACGAGACACGCAAAAAAAATGTACAGCACTATTTGGCGGAGGCGTTTAAAAACAGAAAACAGACAGCTTACAACAATTTGCCGCAGTCATGTAAAAAGGCATTGCAGATGGTGTATCAAAGCCTGGAACAAAAGACAGGCAGCACAGCCGCGGCTCCATGGATCATAGAGTCTTTATATAAGGAAACGCTTGGACTTTTCGTTCTGCTAACGCTGGGCGTATGTGGAATATGCCTGCACAGGTATGGAAGCGGAGAGCTATGGATTTCAATGACTTTTGTTATTTTTGCAGCAGTTGGGCTGGTGTTGTCCTTGATCATTCAGACGGTGACAGGCAAAGGCCCGCGCCAGCAAGCCGCCGTCATGGGATTAAACAGCGGATTGGCAAAAGTCCTGTATGTCTGTATCCTTGCGGCATTTTCGGCAGCTGCGTTTTTCGTGTACCGAATGGGCGGATTTGCTGAAAAAGCAGTTTGTTTAATGGTATTTTTGGGATTGTCTGCAGGAATGGTGTTTATCAGCGGAATAGCAAAACAACACGTATCATAGAAAAATCTGGACAGGAAAGAGAACTATGAGCAAAAGACGATTTTCAATAAAAATGCTGATCGGCAGCATTTTGGCAGGATTGCTGTACGGACTGGCGGGAGAATTTATATACCGGCAGATAGGACGTACAGCATCGCATGTTGTAACGACAGTTGTATATTTTGTGGGAATGTACTTATTTGTCGGCTTTGCCGTATATCTGATCGGAAAGATGGGCCATGCTTATCATGATGGCCCGGTAAACCGCAGGCAGTGGGCGGTGGCATTTCTGCTGATGATCGTGCTGTCTGCCCTTTTTGAGTGGATTTATGGCAGGATTGGGACCGGAACAAAAGATCATGTTTCTTCGTATTTGTTTGTGATTGATAACTCCGGCTCAATGGGCAAGAACGATCCAACCGGCATGCGTTACGAGGCGATTGAAAAACTGCTGGAAAATAAAGACCCTGCGTTTGCTTACGGCATTTATCATTTTTCAGATTCGGCACAGCTGGTCAGGCCGATGGCGCCCGTCAGTGATGGCGGCCTGGGAAAGGACCCTGTCAACAGCGGTGGCACAGCGATCATACATGCACTGGATACAATTTTGCAGGATTTGGACCAAGGAGTGCTGCAGCTGGACAGCCACTGCAGAATGATCCTGCTCAGCGACGGATTTGCTACTGACATTGATGAAACGAGCCGGTATGACTGGATCCGCAAGTTGGAGCAGTTTGTGGACAGGGGCATATCTATCAGTACCGTAGGCATGACAGGCGATGCGGATACACAGCTGCTTATGCTTGCGGCGGACAAGACAGGAGGCAGGTACGTCAGCGTACAGGATGTGCAGCAGCTGGAACAGGGAATGCGCCAGGCTGCGCAGGCAGAGGAAGGGATTCGGAACCTGCTCGGCTACCGCAGCGAGAAAGATACAGGAATTATTTTCAGTGGAGTGCGGATCCTGTTCATCATTTGTCTGGGTATGCTGATCGCGGTGGAAAAAACTGTTTTATGCGAGCGATATTTAAATACGAATCCTGTATTGATAAGTTCCGCGATCGGAAGCGCGCTTGCCGGTATCTGCCTGGAGGCGGGCATGAATACGCTCGGGCTGCATCCGTCCGCTATGCGTATGGCCCTGTGCATGCTGATTGCGTTTACACTGCTGTATGAGGATGCGGCTTAGTGGATATCCGGGTGATGTTTTTAAGTTCCTAACGGAAAATCTGCAGGAGGGGATATGATATGAAAAAGATTGTTTATGTGCTGATGTATGGGCTGCTGCTTGCGGTTACCGTAACAGGAATGCTGGGCATCAGGCATTTTATCATAGAGGAAGAAAGCAGGGTACAGCAGGAAGCGGAAAAACAGCTGGCTGCCGAAAAAGCCGCGGAGGAAAAAGCTGCGGAGAAAGCCAGGCAGGAACAGATGGAAAAAACACGTATGGTTTTGGTCAGGACACTTCCTGTGTATCAGGAGAAAAAGATTGTAAAAATCAAAGCCGGAAGTGATACGGATATGCTTTCTTATGGAGATAAGGTTGTGCTGCAGGAAGAAGATGAACTGTATGCAGCAATCCAGACAGAGAACGGACAAACCGGGTATGTGTGGAAAGACTGTATCGGAAAGCTTTCAGATAAGAACGACCAACCGGGGGATCTTATGCAGACAGAGGATCAGCGGAAAGTTGTTGTCATAGATGTGGAAGAGCTGCCTCAAAAAGATACTGCCGTGCAGGAAGAGGTCAGCCTGCGGACGGCAGCCAGGCTGGAAAAAAAGCTAAAAGAGCGCGGGTATGTCGTAGTGATGTCAAAAAGGTCAGCGGAACATGTGATCAGTAACGCGAAAAGCGCGGAATTGGCAAATCAAATCCAGGCGGATGCCGTCGTTCGTATTTGCGCGTTTGATTATCAGGATCAGGAAACAGACGGTACGGCAGTTTACTGCAGTGCGAAAGACAGCCGTTATCCGTCGGCCAGGTATGCGGCTGCCAGTAAAAAACTGGGAAAGCGTATTTTGAAATACTATACGAAGGCAACAGGATTTGACAGTGCCGGAGTTTTGGAAAGCGATGATTACATAGGGATTCGGCGCGGCAAAACACCTGTGGTTGTGCTCAAATTAGGAAATCTGTCTGATGAATCAGAAAAAAGCAAAATGAACAAGCCAAAGTTTCAGGCGAAGATGGCAAGGGGAATTGCAGATGGGGTGGATGCGTATTTTAATGACAACTTCGCATTGACAGCTGAATAGGAATTGCACTTTTTTGTGAAATCCACTATAATAGCTGTATCAACGAACAATGGCAGCAACTGTACTCTATTTATATAAGGAGGGAAATGCATTCATATGAGAAAGAAAAAAATTGTAATTGCTCTTGGACATCATGCGCTGGGAACTACGCTGCCGGAGCAGAAGATTGCTACAGCGAATACCGCCAAAGTAATCGCCGCGTTTATCAAAGATGGTTATCAAGTCGTCATTACGCATGGAAACGGGCCGCAGGTAGGTATGATCCATATGGCAATGGCGGAATTTTGCAGGATTTATCCGGAATACACGGCTACGCCAATGAGTGTGTGCTCTGCGATGAGCCAGGGCTACATTGGATACGACCTCCAGAACGCAATACGGACCGAACTGCTGAACAGAGGGATTTACAAAGCGGTATCTACCGTGCTTACACAAGTAGTTGTAGATCCGTATGATGACGCCTTTTATCATCCAACAAAGATTATCGGCCGTATTATGAATGCTGAAGAAGCTGAATTGGAAGAACAGAAAGGAAATCATGTAATAGAAGTTCCAGGCGGATATCGCAGAATTGTAGCTGCGCCAAGGCCGATAGATATTATAGAAGCAGACAGCATCCGCGCTTTGTTAGAGGCTGACCAGATTGTAATTGCCTGCGGAGGCGGAGGAATACCGGTACTGCGTCAGGAAAACAGGCTAAAGGGCGCATCCGCTGTCATTGAAAAAGATCTTGCTGCCGCACAGCTGGCTTCCGTTGTCGACGCAGATATGCTGTTGATTTTTACCGGGGTACAAAGAGTGTGTCTGCATTATGGCGAAGCAGAGGAACAGCCGTTGGATGATCTGAGCATAAAGCAGGCCAGGCAATATTTGGAGGCCGGCGAGTTCGAAGCCGGGTCTATGGCACCGAAAATAGAAGCAGCGCTTGCATTTATCGGCAATTCAGCGGTGCGGAAAGCGATAATTACCAGGCTGGACAGTGGGGATTCGGAATACTTCCTGTCGGAAGGAACTGTGATACACAAATAACGGGTCATTAGGAGCTAAAGAACGATTACCAGTCACCTCCGCTTTTCAGGACTATTCGGAAAGCGGAGGTTTTGCCGTTTATCAGGTTTTCTGCTAATTTGGGATTGGAAAGAAATTGCAAGGTTTTGGATACCGCTCAAAGCTAAACTAAAACAGCTTTTTTTGCTTCAATTTCTTTTATCTCAGCAGCAGAAACATTTGTTATATTTGCAATCTGCTCATAGGAATATTCACCAAGTTCCAGCATCCGCTCTATCAATTCAACCGTTTTTATTCGTGCGCCCTGCTGTATTCCAGCATCTCTTTCTTCTTTACGCATTTCATCTATTGCCAAGCACATATCCACTGTCGCCTCACTTTCATTCAATTCTAATCCGGAACCAGTAAGTGTATTGATTACCCGAGCCGCTTTTAGCTCCACGGATTTAAAACCTTCATCTTTTGCAAGAATATCATTCAGTTTCTCTTTATCCCTGCTGTATTTGATAAAAAGCATCACTTCCCGCAGGTTTGTAACAAACTGGTTCATCTCCCCGTCACTTATACTGGCTGGAGCAACCAGATTGATTTTATAATCCGGCACAAAGGATAAAATCC
>CAOKJJ010000101.1 GCA_948468465.1 uncultured Eubacterium sp.
AGTTACGCGGCGTGCGCCCGTTCTTTTCGGATAAATTCGATATAACCCGCCACCCGCAATACAAGTACCTATCCGACGCAGACCCGAAAAACGCCTTTGACATGGAAAAGTAAAGGGAACTTTCCCACATGCTGCAAACAGCGTTTCCCCACAACTCCATAAGCAAGGCAGTTATACACATTCCCACAATGCCGACGGCGACGGCGAAAACCGCACTCCCCCTTTCTTTCATTCATAAGGGCATAAAACCATAAAGGTACCGCTATCAGATACGCAGACGCAGGCTACATGATACGCGCGCCCACTTGCAGGCAGCGCACAGCGGCAGGAAGCCGCACCTTACAACTGAATACCACCGCGCCGCAGCACCTACACCGCGCGGGGACAGCAGCCTTTTTACGGGCGGTTTTTTTGTACCCAAAAACAACCAACAATCTATTTTTTCAAGCCGCACAGCGGCAGAAAGTGAGGACTATATGGCATTTTTCAGTTCAGCAGTAGGCGTATTACAGACACTTGTTATCGCTCTTGGAGCGGGGCTTGGCATTTGGGGCGTGATTAACCTCATAGAGGGCTACGGCAACTACAACCCCGGCGCAAAGTCACAGGGCATGAAGCAGGTCATGGCGAATTAGATGTAAACAAAAGAGAAAGGAAAAGCACCGTCCAGATGGAATGGCAGCTAAGGTTAAAAATATTTGAGGTATATTATTAAAAAAATAGTAAAATGAAAGACAACCATGTTATAATATGTGGAAAGAGATTGCGGAGGTAACAGTATGGATAAAATGTTATATAAATATACAACATTGGAATCATTAGCATTGATTTTAAAAAGTAAAAGTATAAGGCTTAACCCTTTAACAGGAATGGATGATCTTCAAGAGGCAGAGTCAAGTGATGATATAAAATATGGAAAATATGTGTTTATTTCGTCTTGGATGAATCAACCATTAGAGAGTGTTGCAATGTGGAAATTATATTCCAATATGAATAGCGGGGTACGAATTGGACTGAATAGAAAGCCTTTCATAAAATATTCATATTCTCAAAAAAATATTCAAAAATTGATACCTGATGCTGAATTAGATGTAGAATACATTGATTTGATTGCACCGCTTGAACAGTGTTATAATGACGATTACATGATTTTAAATTATTTATTTGATAAATCATTAGAAAAAGTTGAATATACAGATGATCCAGATCTTTTATCACCTGGGCTATTCGAAATAGAGAAAGGAAAAATTGGGTTAGAATCATCTAAATTGGGTAAATATAAAAATACATACTGGGAATTTCAGAATGAAGAAAGGTATGTCTTAAGATTTTTGCCTGTTGATGTAAAACAAATGGGACATTGTATGAATGCGGCAGATATTATTTTACAAGCTTTTGTTAATACAACTGATTTTTTGCCATATTATGATCTGAAAATTCGTGATGATGCATTTTATTCAATGAAAATAACTCTGTCGCCACAATTTTCTGACGGAAATAGAATTTTATTGGAAGCCTTGCGTGAAAAATATAATCCTCATATGAATATATCTGAAAGTACATTGAAAGACAAGGTCAGATTATAAAATCTAAAAACAGACTGATATTATTTCATTAAATTGGAGGAAAGATATGAATGAAAAGGCGTTAAAAAAAGAAAATGAAGCAGTTGATATAGACATATTGTACGATAATTCTGTAAAGTTGATACAATTTGCCAGAAGCATGGCTGTAAAGCAGGTCAATACTATTCAGTTGCTGACCTATTATTCATTAGGATGCTGGATTGTGGAGCAGCAGCAGCAAGGCTGCAGCAGGGCGAAATACGGGCAGCAGGTCATAAGGAAGCTGTCAGAAAGATTATCAGAAAAATTTGGAAATGGTTTTTCGGAGGACACACTGAAAAACTGCAGAAAATTTTACCTTACTTATAGGGAACGGATCAGTGAAGCATTGTTTGAACTTTTTGCTGTAAAGAAAAGCGAAACAGTGTTTAGCTTTTTTAGAGAGCAGATGCCTTTTTCACTGCAATGGTCACATTATTTAGTATTGATGAGGATTGCTAATGCAGATGAAAGGAGTTTTTATGAAATAGAAGCGGCAAAATCCGGATGGAGCGTACGTACCCTGCAGAGACAGTATAATTCCAGCCTTTACGAACGGCTGGCGCTCAGCAGGGATAAAGATGCGGTACTGCGGCTGGCATCTGAAGGGAATGTGATAACAAAACCAGAAGATATTGTAAAACAGCCTACTGTTCTGGAGTTTTTAGGGATGGAAGAAAAAGCGGCGTATGTGGAATCAGACCTGGAGGCAGCTATCATTGATAAGCTGCAGAAATTCCTGCTTGAAATGGGGAAGGGATATTTGTTTGAGGCAAGACAGAAGCGGTTTACCTATGGCGAGGATAATTTTTATGTAGATTTGGTTTTTTACAACAGGCTGCTCCGCTGTTATGTATTGATTGACCTGAAAACAGATAAGCTGACACATCAGGATTTAGGGCAGATGCAGATGTACGTAAATTATTACGACCGTTATGAAAAAATGGAAGGGGAGAATCCTACGGTTGGGATATTGTTGTGTAAAGAAAAAAATGATGCACTGGTTGAGATCACGCTGCCGGAGGATGCAAATATATTTGCATCAGAGTATCGGCTTTATCTTCCTGATAAGAAGCTGCTGCAGGAAAAGCTGAAAGAATGGATTGCAGAGGAAAGCGGAAATTGACAGCCTGGGATGCATATGCGGGGGCCGTAGATTTCGTGCATAGATAGTGAACAGTTTTCAAGGAAAATTAATGAGGAGGTGCGTAAATGGGAAAAATGACTCAGGAAGCTGAAAAAATCATGGCTGAGCGTTTTGCGAAAGATTCTGTGATTGCGCTGGCAACAGTGGAAGGCGGGATGCCTCATGTACGGTATGTGAATGCCTGTTATGATGACGGGGCATTTTTCGTGATTACATATGGACTTTCAAATAAAATGAAGCAGATAAAGAAAAATCCTGTTGTGGCAGTTTCTGGTGAATGGTTTACGGCACACGGCGAGGGGATTAATTTAGGCTGGTTCAAAAAAGAAGAAAATAAAGAAATAGCAGAAAAGTTGAGGATAGTTTTTGCTGAATGGATAGACAACGGGCATAATGATTTTGATGATGTAAATACCTGTATTTTATGTATCAGGTTAAAAGACGGGGTTCTGTTTTCACGTGGCACACGTTATGAAATTGATTTTGACAGTCAGGTTTTAAAGAACGCAGGATGTTAGGATCTGATGTTTAAGACAGGGTTTTGCAAATAAAAGTAGGAGTCTGAATAGAAAACAGCGTCATGTTCAATTCGTCTGCAAGGCGCTGGAAAATCAAAGCGAAAATAATTCGATGTAAATGTAAAAAATACCGGCTTCCCGGCGTTTTTCAATTCCTCAACCGACTTAAAATCAGCTTGTAAGGGTGAGAAAAATTCTACTATTTTTTATTAATTTGATTTTTTACTACTTTGAATTTTTCTGCTTTGAATTTTTTACTTTGAATGCAAGGAAACTGTAAGCATATCATTTACTTACAGTTCCCCTACACATATACAAGACTTTCAAAGCTTACAACTTTTTCAGAGCTTCAGAGCTTTCAGGATTTTTTCAAAGCCCTCTGTGCCGCTTTCAGCTCAGATGACAATTTTGTTAATTCATCCGCCACCGCATGTTCCGGCGCTTTTTTTGCCGCCTGATACGCTTTCTGAAACGCCTTCCAGGTCCTGCTGGTATATTCTCCCTGTCCCTTCTTCCTAATTTTTTCTGCATTTTTCAACACTTTTTTCAATTCTGCTTTTGCAGCCTTTAATTCCGCGGCTGCTTTTTTCTCTCTATCTGCTTTTTTCTCTATGTATGCCTTCGCATCCTGCATGGAAAATTCCCTGACGGATAAGGCGCCGTCCCACAGCCCGATCCCCGCAGACGCATCATTGTAAAAGCTCTCTGTCGTGTCAAATGTATGGGAAAGATATTCCACTCCGTCTACCGATACTGACACGCTGTCTGCTGTCTTTAAGATTTCGACCTGATGATATTTCCCGTCGCTGATGCCTGCTTTCATCTGCGCTTCTTTGACTGTCTCGCCAGCAAAGCGGAACAGCCGGATTGTTTTTGTATCTCCAAACTGGATGGCATAAGCGTTTCCGTCCGCAGGATCCGTTCCTTTGGATGCAAAAAACAGGTTGATGTTCCCTTTTTCATATTTCAAATCCGTACGTAATACGTATTCTTTTTCCGGCAGCTTCTGTGCGGTCATGTAATAGTCATTGACACCACTGTTGGATACGCTTAATACTTCATCATCAATCAGCCAGTTTCCGCCATTGCTGATAAACGGCATCAGATTGGTTTTAAAATTGTTTTCCAGCACCCGGATAGAAAATTCTTTTTTCAGCTCCCTGTCTGCATCCGCATATGCGGTGACTTTCGTACTGCCTTTTTGTAAAGCCGTTACCGATACGCCTGCGGCATCTTCTGTCAGTGATACAATTTCCGGATGTTCCACATCCCAGCTGATGTTCTGCCCGGTATCTGCCGGAATCAGATACGCGGACAGTCCGAGACGGTCTCCCACGTTGATGCTGTATTCTGCTTTGCAGACCGAGCCGACAGCGGCTGGTACATCTGTCTGTTTTTTGTTTTTCCAGATGCTTTTCATCGGATATACTTCGATATCTGCTGCCGCGGTCCCGCCTTTGGCAAATACGCTCACGCCACGGCTTGCCGTGGATGGGAAGATCTGTGCCGCGCCTGTTACGGCGCCGTCTGCCGCAAATACTTCGACCATAGACCTGTCCACATAAATATGAAGTCCGACTGTGCCATCCGCGTTTTTCGATACCTTCTGGCTCATCACTTCCGCAAACTTACTGCTTAAAATGACGCCTGACCGGCTCCGGTCGATGGAAAGTGTTTCGCTTTCCAGATCATAAACGACCTCCGTTGCTTCTTCCGCCCCGGTACGCAGACGGAAACCGATTTTTTTCGTATCCGCATCCGGGTGAAAGGATGCCACGATCTCATAGCTGTCTCCCTGGAAATCTTTCAGCAGATCATTTTCCGTCCGGACAACAGCGTTTTCCAGATGGATGGCATGTTCTGTATCACGCAGTGCTTCATAAGCCGCAACCGGTGTCTGTGTCAGCACATACCTGTCATCCTGTCTGACCAGCCCCAGCTTTAAGTTCAGGTTGTAAAGACCGTTGAATTTCTGTCCTGTTTTATCGGCTACCAGATTGCAGTAATCATCCCATGTATTTGCCCAGTTAATTTCCACGAGCTCTTCCGGCAGCGTTGGATTCTGGCTTGTTCCAAAGTCCTGTACATAATAGGTCATGGCAGCATAAGAATCGCGGCCAAAATTCATGATTCCATCCGAAGAAACGTCATTGGATGCCGCATATGCCTGATCCGGCGTAAACGTCCAGGCTCCATCTTTCTGTGCGAAATCTCCGACTTTATAATATCTGCCGCCTCTGGAAAGCACCCATTTTACCGTACCGTCATCTGCCCGCAGTGGATACAGGTCCGGACACTCCGTATGCAGATCCGGATAGGCAGATTCACATTTCCATTCCAGCAGATTGTCAGAAGAGTAAATACGCAGCGGGCCGCCCGCGATAACCATAAACCATTTGTTTTCCCAGCGGAATACTTTCGGATCACGGAAATCCCGGTTCCCGAGCGGATCGTCTTCCCAGTCTGCTACAACCCTGTCTTCTTTTTTCCAGGTCATCCCTTCATCTGTACTATAAGCAATCTTCACACGCTGCCCATTTCCGTCCGCCGTAAGCAGCGCTACCAGTCCGCCCTTTCCATTCGGAAACAGGCCGGACGTATTTTCGGTATCTGCTACGATACAGCCGGAAAACATGGAGCCGTTGGCATCCGGATATAAAGACATCGGCTGCTCTTCCCAGGTAATGAGGTCTTTGCTTGTCGCATGCGCCCACTCCATATATCCGCCGTGACGTGGGGCATCATAATACTGGTAAAACAGGTGATAGGTCCCGTTATAATAAACCATCCCGTTCGGATCGTTTCCCCAGCCGTCCATAACGGAATAGTGATACTGACTCCGGAACGGTTCGTTATAATAAATCTCATCTTTTTGTCGGCGGAACACATTGACTCTGTATATCAGCGTTGCCGTCATGCCGTCTTCTGCCGTAGCCGTGCTTGTCACCGTAAGATAATTCCTGCCTTCCGCAACCGGAATATCTTTCATGGTACTGTATGACGTGCCAGCCGCATCCTGCACCGATACTGTTGTACCAGCCGCTTCTGGCTCCGCATGGATATCGACCGTCTGCGCATTATGCTTTACATACTGAATGCTGACAGGTTCGTTCTGGAAAAACTGTGGTTTGCCTTCTACATCGCCGGTCGTGGAAGTTACGGTAATGTCTTCCAGAAGCGGCTGGAATGTATCGTCAAATTCTTTATAATATGTATTCTGGAACGTCATTTCCCCATTTCCATTCAGCAGCCCGAAGTATCCTTCTGTCAGCACAGTCCCCTGCCCTTTATTCGGCTGCCCAATCTGCATGGAATAATCTCCGGTGCTTGCGATCAGAGTATCATTGACATAACAGGAAACCCATGAATCCACAGCAACCGCTTTCAGCGTATACGTTCCGCTGTCCTGTGGTTTTACAGACACTTCATCCATGAGCTGGTACTCGCTGTCATCCTGCCATCTCCACAGCCTGCCGGTCTTACGTTCCGCATCCAGGCTGACTGCATAGCTGTTCCTGTTTCCGGTGTCATTCGTACTGCGGAAAATCAGCGCTGCCGTACCCTTTTCTTTTGAAAACGTAACATCGGTCGCATATACAAAATCTTTTCCTTTTGTCTGCGTATATAAAAAGCTGTTTCCTTTTCCAGACGCATTGCTGTACAGCCCCTGATCCGTAACTTTCCACTTTGCATTGTCCATAGCCGTAATCTGTGACAGATTTGTCTTCCAGGATTCAGCCGGAACAATCTTACTGGTCCTGTCAGAAACAGTCTCCATGCGGTTTTGAAAAGAAAGATTTGAAAATACCGCCTGACTGTTCCACGTCAGAATCCCGACAAAGCCGCCCTGCCAGTCCGGAATCTGTCCTGTAATGGACCGTGTCTTTCCGCCTTTGTTTCCAAATGTATAAGAAAAGCTGCCGTCTGCCTGTACGTCCAGTTTCAGATGCAGCTTTTTGGAAAAGTCTATATTTTTATTGCCTTTTCCGTCGCTGATATCTCCCAGTCCCGGCCCAAAGACGCGAAAAGCGTCTCCGCTTCTGGTCGTATCTATATTGGCCCCGTACCATTTTCCAGCCGGCGTCTTCTTACTGGCTATCCCGAAAATCAGCGCCGCGGATGGTCCTTCTTTCAGGCTGACGTCCGCCTCATATACAAAAGAATCTGTCCGTCGTTCCTGCCCGTCGTATACAGCAAAATGATCGCCTCCGTTATTTCCCATTGTAACCGTTCCTTTACCAGCATCTGTCTGAAACGGCGCGCCATAAGATTTGGATACAAATCTGTCTGCCAGAACCGCATCCGCACTGCTCTCTGTCTTTGCTTTCGTATCAGATTTTTTCGCGCAGACAGGATCAGCCGCCCCGCCCGCGAAGCCAGTCAGAAAGACCGCGCACGCCAGCACGGATGCCAGTGCCTTTTTTACGAAATTACTTTTCATTCTTATTCTCCCTTATTCTCCTTAACGATTGATAACATCTCCGTTTTAAATCACATGTTTCATTCCCGCGTCGTCCCACCGCTGGCATAAGTAACCGGAAGACACATAAGCGGTGGTTTTGCGGCTCTCTCATCCCGAAGAAGAAACTCTGCACACATTTCCGCTATTTCCCGCACTGGCTGGACAATTGTGGAACAGATATAATTATTTTCTCCAAAAATACTAACACCATCGAAGCCAATAATCTGAATATCTTCCGGCACCCTGATCCCAAGTTCTTCCAGTACCCGTATCACAAAGTACGCCAGTCCGTCTGTCATGCAGAAAATTCCGTCCAGTTCCATCCTGCCACCCTGGATCCATCCCGCAAGAAACTCCCGGAATGCATCATAAGATTCCCCTTCTTTTACAATTTTTGTTTCACAATGCAGCCCATACAGCATACAGCCATTCAGAAATCCCGCCTGCCTTTTGTTCGGTTCATTAACCAGAGAAGAACCAGCTCTTAAAAACGCTACATTTTTACATCCAAAATCCGCCAGCTTTTGCGCCGCAAGCTGTCCTCCCGCAAAATTATCACTGGCTATACATGGAAATTCAGATCCCAGCGAACAATCTATAGACACAAAACGCACCCCTTCTCCTATCGCCAGTTCTGTATGATAAGTCAGCGCAATCATTCCGTCTGCCTTATTCATCCTCACCATTTTGATATATTCCTGTTCTCTGGAAAAGTCTGATTCCGTGCAGCAGAGCAGCATACGATACTGTCTGCGCAAAAGGGCCAGATTAATCTCGCAGGCCAGCGCGGCAAAAAAAGGTTCTTTTGTATTTGGTATCAGCAGGGCAACCGTATAGGTTTTTGCAGATTTCAGTCCCTGCGCATAACTGTTGATCTGGTAATCCAGCTTATGTATGGCCTCTTCCACACGTATCCGGTATTCCTCGCTCACAGGAATATGATTTACAACTTTGGAAACCGTGCCGATCGCAACACCCGCTTCTCTTGCCACATCTTTCATGGTAGGCAGGGAATGCTGTTTTCCCATAATCTGTTACTCTCCTTACTGCTGCCTACCCGCGTATGACGGACAGGCCTTTGCCCATCTGCGCTACGATGACTGCTATGATTTCAATTTTCGCCTCGCTGTCCATATCCGGACTGCCATTGTCCAGCTGATTTCAGCACAGATCATATTTCACCACATCGATCACAGCTGTCCCTTCTGTAAAAAATGAAATGCCATCCGCCTCCTGCTCCGTATACATCGTCGCTGTCAGCACCTGCTCCCCGTCGTTCACAAATACTTCCGCGCTGAACCGGTCCAGAATCATACGCAGCCTCAGTTCCCCGTTATGGCTGTCTACCAGACTTCTGCGCTGATGAATGATCGCCCGTCTGGAGCCGGAAAACTTCCGGTCGATTTTCAGGATGGATTCACCCGGACGAAAGCTCAGAGACGTGTAAAATTCTTCATTCTGTGCAAAACGGACCGCGAATTTATGATACAGATCCGAATGATCCGCCGGACGTATGACAAGCTCCATATCCACCATGCGTCCTCTGACACCGTCCAGACGCACAGTACCCGCAACTGTTACATTTTCATAAGCCACACGGTTTTTACGCATGGCATCCAGCTCCCGCACCGGCTTCTGGTACAGCCTTCCATTTTTTACGGAAAGCTCTCTCGGCAGGCTCATCTGCCCAAACCACGGCTGGTCCGGCTGGCGCAGGCCGCACGTATCCCAGTTCTGCATCCATCCGATCAGAATGCGCCTGCCGTCCGGCGCCAGCACCGTCTGGGACGCGTAAAAATCAATGCCGTAGTCCACAGACTGGTTGCATTCTTCGGTAAAGGTATCCGTATGCTCCTCATAATCACCGATCAGGCACAGCGTCCCGTTTCCATTATGGTACTCAAATCCCTGCGGCCGCATATCCTGCGGGCTGACCAGCAGCACCCATTTTCCATCCAGAGGGAAAAAGTCCGGACATTCCCACATCAGGCCAAACCGGTTATGGTTTGCACACAGCACTTTTTTATAGTTCCACTGAAACCCGTTCGGGCTGGTAAACAGCAAAATCTGCCCGCTTCCGTCTGCCGCGCGGTTTCCGGCGATACAGCAGTATGTACCATCTTCTTTTTTCCAGACCTTAGGATCGCGGAAATCAAACCGGCTGCATCCTTCAGGCAGGTCTTTTTCATCCAGCACCGGATTTTTTTCATATTTTTCATAATCCAGCCCGTCTCCGACAGCCAGACACTGGGTCTGGACTTCACAAATACCGCCGTTTTTCTGCCGTTCACGCACGACTCCGGTATACATCAGCAGCTGACGGCCGTCCGGCAGCTCTATCGCGTTGCCGGAAAAACACCCGTCCCTGTCATAGCATTCATCCGGAGCCAGCGCAGCAGGCAGATATTCCCAGTGCAGCAGGTCGCTGCTTACGGCGTGCCCCCAGTGCATATCTCCCCACTGGGAATCGTATGGATAATACTGGTAAAACAGATGATACTGCCCCTTATAAAAGGAAAACCCATTTGGATCATTCATCCATCCGGTTCTTACCGAAAGATGGAACGATGGCCGGTCCTCTTTTTTGATGAATTTTTCAGAAGCTTCTTCATATTTACGTGCTTCCCGCAATGTCTGACTTGTCATATCAGATACCCTCCCTAATTTTTAAAATAACTGGTGCATGAATACCACCGAAACTCCGGTTTCTTATATTCTTCATGCACCAGCCCTATCCGGCCGGATGCATCCCATCCGGCCCTTTATCGATTGCAATTGTCAGTCGGGCAATTCAGCCCGAAAAATCAGAACTATTCAGCGCTGTCCCCAGCAGATGTATCTGCGTCTGCACCTGCATCTGCACCCGCATCTGTGCCCGCGCCCGCATCTGCTCCTGTATCTGTACCCGCAGAACTGCTTCCATAAAAGTCATCCAGATATTTCTGGAAGATGGCAAGATAATCGTTCAGCTTATAAGCGTCCAGATCTTTCAGATACTGATCCCAGTCCGCGTCTGTAAAACCGTTCATAATCCAGTCAGATTTTTTCGCATTGATCGTCTTTTCAATATCCGCCTGAAGATTTGACAGCTCTTCCGTATCATCCCTGCTCATAAACACATTCGGGAATACATATTTTGTATGCATATCCGGTGTGTAAAAATCCTTAATCCAGTCCAGTCTGTACTGCGCGTCATCCGGACAGGTTACATATACGCCGTAATATTCATCCAGCACAGCCAGCGGTCCGTTTACCGATTCTGCCTCTCTGACCTCTACCGGAGAAGCTTCCCCCAGCGGCGCATGCTTTAACATCTGCTCTCCGTTTTCGTTTTCGCCAAGCTCAAAAATATCGAAGTCATCGTCTTCACCATAAGTACCCCAGTTGTTCTGCGGAGACTGGAACGGATCATACATCTGATCCAGCCATGCGCAGACAAGCGCAGGATTTTTGGCAACTGCCGTTACGACGCAGCGGCCGCGGTCATACCCGCTCGTAAACGAACCATTCTGCGGTGTAATGTTTCTCGTATCCGCCGTCAGCGCCGGAAGCGGTACCCAGTCGTTCAGATTGTCGATATTCGCTACATCCCAGCTAAAGCAAACGCCGTAACGCCCGGATTTTCCTTTGGAGACATAGGTAGACCATTCCTGTGTAAACGCCTCCGGATCAATCAGGTTCTGCTCATACAGGGAATGCAGCCATGCAATGCCGTCTTTATATCCCTGCTGGGTCGCCGCGCAGATCACTTTCAGATCATCCGTTACCGCGATATGACGGCCCTTGTCCATATCTCCATAGCCTTCCCCGAATCCGTTGATCAGAATCCCGCAGTCCTGATCCCCGTCGTTTACGATACAGGACATCGGGATAATGCTGCCGTCTATGCCAAATTCTTCCTGCAGCTTCTCACCATTATCACGGAAAGCAACCAGCGTTTTTTCAAATTCCTCTACCGTCTGCGGTATTTCAAGTCCCAGAAAATCCAGCCATTTTTTATTGATAAAGCTCATATTACCAACGGTCTGGATCGCTGTTTTTTCAGAGCCGAGCTGTTCGATCCACGGAAACGCCCAGATATGGCCATCGGTCGCCGTGCTCATTTTTTTATAATCCGGATATTTCTCAAATACCGCCTTAAGATTCGGCATATATTTGTCAATATAGCCTTCCAGTGGAATAATCACACCCTGATCCGCGTATTTTAAAAGATCACTGTCCCCAAATCCAGCCGTAAACACAAAGTCGGTCAGTGTATTTACATTTGCCATTGCCAGAGAGATTTTATCTCCCCACTGATCCCCCTGAATCGCGTTCCATTCGATTTCCACATTCGTCTTTTCCTGCAGCCTCTTAAAAATCGTCCGGTTGTTCGGGTTTGATTCCGTATTTGCCGGATAACTGATCATACCGGTCAGCGTTGCCTTTTCTTTCAGTGGAAATTCCAGCTCAGACAGATCCACTTCCTGTACTTCTCCTGTATTCAGCTGCTCCCCGCCTTTGCTGCCACATCCTGCCGCGGTTACAATCATACCTGCCGCAAGCGCCGCGGCCAGCATCCGTTTCATGATTTTATGATATTTCATATTTAGTCTCCTTTTCTGTTTATTTTTTAATCCTTTTCTTAGATTTCCAAATCCCCACAATTCTTTCTAACCTTTTACAGACCCTGCCATAATACCCGCGTCAAAGTATTTCTGGAAAAACGGATACATCACTAACAGTGGCAGGCTGGATATAATGATCGTTGCATATTTCAAAAGCTCTGCCAGCTGCGCCCGCTCGGCTGTACTCTGCATATCCGATATCATGCCGGATTCCGGCTGGTTCTGGATCAATATGGAGCGAAGCACAAGCTGCAGCGGTTGTTTTGCCGCGTCGTTTAAATAAATCATGGCGTCAAAGTAGCTGTTCCACATACCGACAAACTGCCACAGTGCCAGTACCGCGATGACCGGTGTGCAGACCGGAATCAGGATTTTAAAGAAAAATACCACTTCATTTGCACCATCCACAGACGCCGCCTCCTGCAGTTCCCCCGGAATGCCCTGATAATACGTCCGTGCGATAATCATATTCCATACGCTGAACGCTCCCGGAAGAATCAGCGCCCACATACTGTTTAACAATCCCAGATTACTGATTAATAAGTAGGTAGGGATCAGGCCGCCGCCAAAAAACATCGTAATCACGAAAATAGTATTAAAAATTCCCTTGCCCTTAAAGTCCGCCCTTGACATCGGATACGCGGCAAGCAGCGTAATGAATACCGAAACAGCGGTAAATACGAGCGAATAAATAACCGCGTTTTTAAATCCGACCCAGATCTGCTTATTGGACATAACCCTCTGGTATGCTGTCAGCGTCCATTTTTCAAAGTCAAACGTAATTCCCTTATTCTGCAATGTAATCGGGTCCATAAAGGAAGCCACTACAATATACACCATCGGTATGATAATCGCGACAACAAACAGGCCAAGCAGGATATAGCCGGTAATCAGCAGCAGCTGATCCTGCAGGGAATATCTGGAAAATTTTTTCTTTTTCATTCTGCCCCTCCTTATAATCCCTTGCCGTCATTCATCTTTGCAACAATCTTATTGACAGCCAGCAAAAGTATGACGTTAATGACCGTATTAAACAGGCCCACAGCCGTTGAAAAGCTGTAATCTCCGTCCAGAAGACCTTTTTTATACACATACGTAGCGATAATCTCTGAGGTACGCATGTTCAGATCCGTCTGCAGCGCATAAGCCTTTTCAAAACCGATGCTCATAATATTTCCCGCCTGCAGGATAAACTGAATGATAACCATATCCTTAATCGCCGGCCATTCCACCGCTTTGATCTGCTGGAAAATATTGGCGCCGTCAATCAGCGCCGCTTCTTTCAGCTCCTGACTGGCATTTGACAACGCTGCCGTATACATAATGGAAGCCCATCCGGCGCCCTGCCAAATACCGCTCGCGATATAAATCGTACGGAACGCTTCCGGCATCGTCATAAAGTTAATCTGCGTACCGAGCAACAGATTTATCGGTCCGGTTACAGACAGCAGGATACGGACAATACCGCACAATACGATGACAGATATAAAATTCGGCATGTACAGCACGAGCTGGATTTTCTTTTTCAGCCCTGTCCGCTCAATCCGGTTCAGCAAAAACGCCAGCAGGATCGGCATCGGAAATCCCCAGAGCAGCCCGTAGATACTGAGCTTTAACGTGTTGCCCAGATATGCCAGAAAATCCGGCGAGGATAAAAAACGTTCAAAATACTTAAAGCCGACCCATTCACTCCCAAGAATCCCACGGATCGGGTTGTACCTCTGGAAGGCAATTAAAATCCCCCCCATTGGGATGTACTTAAACACCAGCGTCAGCGCCAGCGCCGGCAGCAGAAAGATGACATACAGCTGCCAGTGCTGCGTGACATACAGGAGCACATTGTGCAGTCCGCTCTGCTTTGTGTCTGGTTTCTGTGCAGAAACCGTTGTTGCATTTGTTTTCATAATTTCCTCCTTTCTCTGAAACCCCTCGCAAATAATGTAACATTTTGGATTGTGCATATGTAAAATTCTCGTTCGGGATTTTATAAATTAAATATAATGGATTTTTCGTGATTTGTCAATATGTTTTTTATATTTGCACAATATATTTTTACATTTTTTAAAATATCCTTATCATAAATGCCAATTTTATGTCTTATTCCAAAGAAAAAGCAGTCAGATTCCATAAAAAAGTATGCAAAATTAAAATTTTACATTTGACCAATTCATTTTTTTGTATTATAATATCTTTCAGAAAACATTTTACATTATCACCATAAGGATCCGCTGTCAGCACGCGGCCTGATCATAATAAGAAAAGGAGGATATCCATGAACCAGTTATTCAACCCTGACAACCCGCTCATGCGTTTTATTACCAAGCTCACTTACAGCGTTTACCTGAACATCCTGTGGTTTTTATGCTGTCTGCCGGTCGTTACCGCGGGCGCTTCCACGACAGCGCTGTTTTACGTAACACTGAAAATGGCCAGAAACGAAGAAGGCAACATTACAAAAGAATTTTTCCGCGCCTTCCGCCGGAATCTGAAACAGGCTACCGGAGTCTGGCTGGTTTTATGCGCCCTCGGCGCTGTCCTTGCGTTTGACGGCTATGTATTTTACCATATGCGGTTTGAAAATGTGTTCTGGACAACCGCCACAGCTGTTTTCCTTGTAGCGCTCGCGGCTTATATCATTGTATTAATGTATATTTTTCCGCTTCTGGCCAGATTTGACAACACCTTACCGGCAATGTTTAAAAATTCCATTCTGATCGGAATGCGTTTTTTATTCTGCACAGCGCTGATGGCTGGCATTTACTTTCTGATGGCACTCGTCATTATCCGCGTGTTTACACCAGCCATCATCTTCGGAGAAGGACTATGCGCCATGCTCTGCTCCTACCTGCTGTCAAATATCCTAAAGCTCTGCGAAGAACAGAATATACAGGATCAGCCAGACGCACAGACAGCAGACGGTTCCGGCAGAACGATAGATTTCGCAAAAAAACAAGCATAAAAAAGCATTGCTTAAACTGCATTTTTTAACAATATTTATTATACAGATTCAGGAGGATTCCATGCTGCCAGCCCGCCATACCGTAATAACCCGTACCGAAACCATAAAAACGTTCCACCAGCTGTCCGGAATGCAAAAAATTCAGTTTCTATGGAACTATTATAAGCTGCCGCTTGCCGTCACGTGCATCGCCCTATACATCGCCGGATTCAGCATTTACAGGCATCTGACGTATCAAGCCCCCGTACTGTACACAGCGCTTGTCAATATTGCCGCCGGAGAAGATCTGACACAGCATCTGACCACAGGCTTTCTGGAATCGCTGGATGCAGATCCGGACAGAAACACCTGCCAGCTGTATTCCGGCCTGTATTTAACAGACGATGAAACCAACATTTATCATGAATATACTTATGCGTCCCGAATGAAAATCCTCGCAGCAATTGACGCCAGACAAATGGATCTCGTACTTATGGATCAGGAAGCCTTTGACGCCTTTTCGCAAAACGGCTATCTTTCTGATCTGAATGAATTTGTTTCGTCAGATCCCGGACTTTACCAGACACTGCAGCCGTATCTGACAGAAAACACGGCCATTCTGGAAGATAATTCGCTGGATTTGTATTTTGATGAAACTGCTAAATATCATGCCAGGACGGAAACACATGTTATGGGGATCGACCTGTCCGGCTGTCCGGCTGTTCAAAAAGCAGGGTTCAGCGATACTGTGTTTCTTGGTATACTGAAAAATACGGCCCACAGGGAAACAGTTATGGAGTTTTTGCGTTACCTTTATGAGAGATGATGCGCGGCGGGGTGAACGTTTATATCATATATTATATTTTGAGAAACAAGACGCTGGGAGAAGGAATCTCATAACATCATGCAGATTTTTTACATTTGACAACTTATTTTTTGCGCATTATAATAGAACCATCAGTTATGAAATACCCATCAGCAAGGAGAAATTATGTCTTCCAGAGTTACTATACAGGATATTGCGGACGCGCTCGGCATCTCACGCAATACCGTTTCAAAAGCAATCAACAATACCGGCGTTCTGGCCGACGCAACCAGAGATAAAGTGCTGAAAAAAGCAATGGAAATGGGATATAAGCAGTTTTCCTATATTACGCTGGAAAATTCCACAAAACCGGCGCTTGCGATTACGCCAAACACAGACGCGAATGAAATTGCGCTGTTTACAACCAGCTTTTTGGGGAACTCCCATTTTTCTTCCACCATGCTGGACAAATTCCACAGCGAACTGTCCGGATTTGGCTACAGCCTTTCCATGCACCGGATTCTCGCAGAAGAGCTCCGCGCCATCCGCCTTCCAGGTTCTTTTTCCCAAAAGCAGACAGCCGGAATTGCCTGTATCGAAATGTTTGATCCTGCATACAGCCGGATGATCTGCGGGCTCGGCCTGCCAGTCCTTTTTATCGACTCGCCGCCAGTCTGTACGGATGGCCCGCCAGAGGCAGACTGCCTGTATATGGATAACCAGACCGGCATCCATCAGTTTGTACAGGAAATGGTACGCAGGAAAAAAAAGCAAATCGGATTTATCGGGGAATACATGCACTGCCAGTCGTTTTACGAACGCTTTTGCGCCTACCACAACGCCATGCACCTGCACGGACTGCCTATTCAGGAAGAATACTGCCTTCTGAAAAACAAAGAACATACAAGCCATCCATCCTCCAAAGACTACAAGGAATATCTGGAAGAATGCATCCGGAACATCCCATCCCTGCCAGACGTATTCATCTGCGCAAATGATTTTGTTGCCATTGATACCATGCAGGTATTAAAAAAACTTGGCTACAGCATCCCGAAAGATGTATATCTGTGCGGATTTGACGATTCACAGGAATCCAAAATCGTAACGCCTTCGCTGACCACGATTCATATTCACAGTCAGATTATGGGATATTCCGCAGTCCAGCTTTTAGTCTCCCGCATACGGGAACCATCTTTAAATTTCCGCACGATGCATACAGAAACAAATCTTATCTACCGGGAATCAACGGGAGACTGATTTTCACAGGCTTTGCATCAGATTACCGAAACACTTATGTATTAATTCAACATCATGTAATCTTTTCACAGAGTATATGGAAATAAAAAACAGTCCTAATTATTAAGGACTGTTTTTTCAAAATCCGGCACTTCTCTCTTTCCGCCGGATCAGACGATAGCTCTCTATTTAAAAGTGCTTTCCATAATCCAGCCTTTTTGCACTTTCTTCAGCCATGTCGGCTTCAACATCAAAGCCATTTTTACGAAGTTTCTCAGCAATTTCCTGATACAGCT
>CAOKJJ010000102.1 GCA_948468465.1 uncultured Eubacterium sp.
CTCAACAGGTAACAGAACAGGTCACTCAACAGGTAACAGAACAGGTCACTCAACAGGTAACAGAACAGGTCACTCAACAAGTAAAAAAAGACAGTATTATTATTTCTTACAATATATTAATTGAAGCTGGCTTTCAACCTGAAAATGCACGACAATCTATTATACGAAATTATAATTTAAGCGAAAAAGAAGCACAGGCAATTTTAGACTGACAGTATAACAGCCATATAAAAGAGTGCAGGCAATCAAGCCGCACTCTTTTATAAATAACTCAAAACCTGCATATAAGTTTGGAGTATAAAATGACACCATATAAAATATTATACTACACATGGCACGAATACACTTTTCACGACTGTACAGAATCCATGCGCAACTTAGGCTGTATCGTAGATATCATATCAGGTAATATGCAAAATTACGACATAGATGAGACTTTCATGGAACAGCTCAAAAAATGCTGTACAGCAAAACCATACGATTTTATTTTTACTTTTAATTACTTCCCTGTTATTTCCAGAGTCGCTGAAGACTGCAAACTCCTGTATATCTCTTGGATATTTGACTCACCGCATTATACATTAGATTCTGTCACACTATCCAATAGCTGCAACCGCGTATTTTTATTTGATTATTTTCTATATGAAAAATATCATAAAAAAGATATTCGTACAGTTTTTCATATGCCGCTTGCATACAATCATACACGTTTAAAAACAACCATTCGGAATTTGCAGCCTCATTATGAACATGATATTACTTTTCTTGGCACACTTTATGATAACGAATACGATTTTTTCAATCAGATTCACTATCTTCCGCCATATTTAAATGGGTATATACATGCTGTTCTGGATGCACAACAGCAAATTTATGGATTAGATCTGTGCGAATATATGTTTGATCACCAAAAATGTCAGGAAATGTCAAAATATTTAAAGGTAGATTTTGGAAATCAATATATAGACAATCGGGAAGATGTATTTAAAAATATGATCCGAAAAAAAATAACGGTCATAGAGCGTCGCCGTATATTGAATTTAATTGGCCAAACCTATAAACTTGATCTGTATTCGCCAAAAAAGCCAGATAACTTGCCAGTCTGCTATCAAGGATACGCCGATTATGATCATCAAATGCCAAACATATTTTATACGAGTAAAATAAATCTGAATATTACTCTTCGTTCCATTTTATCCGGGATTCCTCTTCGTGTCATTGATATTCTTGGTGCACACGGATTTCTGCTGACAAATTATCAGCAGGAATTTCCACAATATTTTGCAAATGGCGAAGACCTGGTATGGTATGAAAGCCAGGAAGATTTGATGGACAAGATCAGCTTTTATCTTTCTCATGATAAAGAACGGGAACGCATTGCACAAAATGGAAATCTGAAAGCACAAAAATATTTTACTTATCACAGACTTCTGCAGAAAATTTTTGATACAGCTTTATAAAACAACATGTTGTTAAAGGAGTGACTTATGGATACGGATACCTGCATTATAATTATCCCAAACAAAACGCCTCTCGAACATCGGCATATAGAATTTTTGGATATTTTACTGGATGAAACACTTATAAACGGTAAGATCTATATCCCTAAAAAGTGTTTAAAAAAAGTCAGCACTTTAAATAAGCGTCTTCCTGCCAAACAAACCTACGAATTTCTTTTAAGGTTAGCACAATTATATCCGGTTCTGCTTACTGACACAGCTCCCAATCTTTCAGATTGCTGCATGATTCTGGATTCTGACGAAAGTCCGCAGGATGAAAATGGATTAATAACAGATTGTTATATTACAGCCCTTTATAAAGAAATACTGTTGGAGCATCACCTTTTCGATTGTGCGGTAAACAGTATTTTAGAGCTTGCAAAGCAGTTAAACTGCTATACACAAACAATTAACTTTTTAGAAAGCATGCTGCAAAAACAGAACCGTTATGAATATTATTTTCAAGGCAGCCAGCCGTTTCTGATTTACACGGGAGATGCCATCTGTTATCACATTTTAAGTGTATTTGCCACATCTCTTGGAATTGCATTAGAAAATAAGGGGTATCTTGTAGAATATTTTGACCTGTCGAAAGAATCACATACTGCTGCTGCCAGATATATAAACCAAAGCTTTCAGGCAGTGATAGGCATACAGACTTATATGTTCTCCGCACATTTAACAGATCAAAGTTTTCTGCATGATAAAATTAATGGACCAAAATATAACTTCGTATTCGATCATATTAATTCCTTTCGCCAGCATTTGGAACAGACTCCAAAAAATCTGACAATTTTGGCCCCTGATTTAGATTATGTAAGTTTTGGGAAAAAATATTATGACGTAAATGTCCGCTTTTTACCGCCTGGTGGAATTGTTATGCCATTGAAACATTTGATGCGTATATATGATCTGGTCTTCATCGGCAGCTACGTTGATCATTCATCCTATATCTCTGCACAAATAAAACAAATGAGCCGTCCAATGCGGTTTCTTTTGAACCATTACTTGCTGTATATGAGAAAATATCCAAACCTTCCTGCAGAAGAACTGCTTCGGTGGACATTAGATGATGCAAACAAAACACTTTCAGATACAGAATTTAAAGATTTGCTTCACCGTTTTCATCATTTTACATTATATATGGCATATCGTTACCGCTGTAAAATCATTCAAATACTTGTAGCGCATGGAATAAAAGTAGATGTATTTGGCCAAAGCTGGGCATCCAGCCCATTACGAAACCATCCAAACTTTATATGGCACAACATAGACTTAACAACGAATGAAAGCCTGCTCGTATGGCAGCAGTCTAAAATTGCATTGAATACCATGTCCTGGCATAAAAATGCAATTACCGAGCGCATTATTAACAGCATGCTGCAAAAAGCCGTTGTACTGACAGAACGAAATCCTTATCTGGAACAGCAATTTCAAGATAAGCAGGATATTCTTTATTATGACCTTGCAAAATTGGAAGAACTTCCACATCTCATCCGCTCTGTTTCAAAGTTTCCAGAGCAGCTGTCTGTAATTGGAGAGAACGGTTATAAAAAAGCTTTACAATCCCATACATGGGACTGCCGGGCAGAAGAATTGATGCATATCATCGAACAAGATGCTTTATCCATATACTTATAGTTGTGTTTTATAAGGAGAACGAAACCATGAATCATAAAAAAATTGCTTTTATCCTATGCGTCAATGATGATACAGAATTTTCCGAATGCAGATTTTATTTGGACAGACTTATATTGCCAGAAGGTTTTGAAAAAGATATTATTACCATAGAAGAAGCGCCCTCCATGACTGCCGGCTATAATGCAGGCATGCAATCCAGCGATGCAAAATATAAAGTCTACCTGCATCAGGATGTTTTCATCATCATAATCCCAATATTGGACTTGTCGGATGTATTGGAACGACTCAAATCAATGCTGAAACATTAGCAGTAACATCCTGGAACACCGGAAATATCTATCACAACTGCACGCCTATGCACATGAACTTTCCTTATCCCGTCCAAGGTCAGCCAGTAAAAACCGCTGCGTTAGACGGACTGCTTCTGGCTACACAATATGATCTTCCGTGGCGCGAGGATCTTATGGATGGATGGGATTTTTACGACATATCCCAGTGTATGGAATTTCAGCGAAACGGATATGATGTGGCTGTTCCATATCAATCAACGCCCTGGTGCTATCATGATAATCAATACAGCAATATGAAGAATTACCATTATTACCGGCAAAAGTTTATAAATGAATATTTTCCGGATAGTGATTTTCAATTGGAACCTGAATGTGAAAAGGTAAAAGAATACTCCGAATTAAAAGAACGTTCCCGAAAAGCAATGGAATCTCTTATTCGTGCTGAACATCGTACTGAGATTCGTGAAATATTCAAAAAGCCTGAAAACAGAGGGTATCTGCATTTAAGGGAATATGAATTAATCGCAGATATTGACCGATTAGAACAGGAAAACCATATTGCAAAACCGATGTGGGAAACGGGAATGGATTTAACCAGTCTTTTAAATAAACTACGATACTTAAAATTTCAGTTAAAGAGGCTGGAATATATGGCGGATTATCCAGAAGATGTAATGAACCGTATTTCTATTTATTCTGACTATGCAATAGCAGAAGTTTGCGGAAAATATGTGCGCCTTACAGAACAAATGACCAAGCAATATTATGGCTTAAATAGAAAAGAGATACATGAGATTTTGAATTGACAATATGTAAAATAAAACCAGAACAAACCTGCTGCTATCATACTGGATTGCTCTGGTTTTTCATAGACGCTGGTGTTTTACCGTTTATCTATATTCTGTTATTTTTGCAATATTATCTCTTAATTTTTGAATTGCTTTGTCCACTTCATATACGGTATGTTTGGCAATCACTTCTTCAGCCACAAGCCGATTGTCACTGGCTGCTATCATATCCAAAACATCCTTTAAAGTTTCAATCGAATTACCATACTCCAGACGTTTCAATAAAAATCTGTACTTTGTATATTTTTCAATTAATTCATCTGCAGACATGCCGCTCGTGTAAAATCCATGTTCTACGTTATGTATTTTTTCTTCCAGTATCACTTCTGCTATAACGTATATTTGAAAAAGTTTCGTATGAAAAGGATAATATTCTACCGCTGTATCCAGTGCACTGTTTAAATAATTCATATTTTCTGATTCCAACGCTTCAATAATCTGCGGCATTATATTATCAATCACTTTATTCCGTACATTACGATTTTCTAATTTCTCATCTTTTGTATATTGATATCCTAACTCTTTATAAGCTTCACAAAATCTTTTTCTGTATATATCATATGCTGAAAGCTTACTGTCTCCACAATCATGAAAACACCATGGCTGTTTTTGTTTTACCACTCCTACTTGATAACCTGCCTTTATAAATTCCTTACTTTGTGATATATCATAAAAATCGAATCCATTAAAAATATCTTCCCTCCACGGTATATCATATTGCGTAATCATAATTAAGCCATCTATAGCATCAGCGCTCTCTACCATCTCATGAACTTCATTTAAACTCACGATTACCGAATTTAATGCATTCCAAGCATATGTCTGTCCAATATTCCACTTTTCCCAGTACATTGCATCAGCAACAATCTGATTACTTCCAATTACTCCTAACATTCCAAAATCTGGATATTTCTGGAAAATATGAATGATATCCTGTATGAAATATTTATTTAATATAAACACATCCTGATGAAGATAAACTTTATACTTAGCATCAGATGAATTCATAGCTGCATTATATCCGGCAGCCATACTTTCAGCATCAGTAATGCCGATGATTTCTGTTTCTACGCCTTCCGGAACATCTAACCATGAAATATAATCCATGCATTCTTTCATATACATTGTATTATTATAACATATAATAAATGCTACTTTTGTCATAACCCAATTTATCCTCCAAGCGATTAATCTTTTATATCCACGGATATCTTATATATTTCCAATTCTATTTCAGTTAAATATCTAATTCCTTACTAATCAGTTCAAAAATATTAGCAGCCGCATTCTTTCCGAACATTTGCATATAATCCAGATTTTGTTTAAAAAAATCCTCACGTATCTCTTTCTTCTTATCATTCCCATCCAATACAATATCCGTAACAAATGCTTCAATTTCTTTTTCATCTGTACCTGATGCATGATAATGTACTTTCATCAACTCTCTTCCAAAGTCATTAAAGTATTGTCCATCTCTTGTAAGCATCAATAATGGCTTATGTGCATATAAATATTCTGCCAAAAATGATACACTGTCTAAAATCATCGCATCCGATCTCATGAATAAATTATGATACATTCCTTCTTCCATAACTTCGGCATTTTTTAAATTTTTCCATTTTTGTAAATATGCATTCCATTCTTCTGCATCAGCAAATACACCTTCCTTAACGGCTTTGTATACCAATTGCGGATGAGGCTTAAATACCCAAACTGTTTCTTTTTGAAATTTTTCTGCAAGCTGCAAAAAATATAAATAATTTGATGCAAAAGTTGAAAAGTTAACAGGCTCATCTGCAGCTAATGTATGATGAGGTGCATAAATAATTTTTTTGGCATCTGAATTTCCAGCTCTTAAAAGCAGTTCATCCCATGGATCTTTTTCAGCCAGATCCTTTACATAAAATGCATCCATCTTTGGATAACCTGTATAAAACGCATTTCTGCTGCCAACAAATGCATATTTTTCAGCCATATCAACAGAATTTTTGGTTTCTTCGAAATTTTTCCATGTCATATTATGAAGCAGCTGATTATATTGATCATAAGGAAAAGTTTTCCTTTCATTATTCGCTACCATCATACCATAAGGAATGTAAGTATGTAATACATCCAAGGAATAATTCAATAAATAAAATGATTCCCGAAATAATGCAATCCATGGAGTAAGCCAAATACATAACTGTGGCTTTATTCCCATCTGCTCCCATGTATACTGAATACCGGTTTTTGTATCCATAGTCTGCACCACCCGCAAATCTCTTGATTGAAAATATGTCAGATTTTTAGCATACTCTTCTATTATCTGCTCTGGAGATTGTCCAGGTGCATGATTTGCTATTAAAAATACATATGGCTCAAATTTGTCTGACTGCCTGAACAAATGATAAAGTTCATCTCCGATCCAGGAAGAAGCATAGTTAGCAATAAATCCAACAATGATCTTCTCCTGTTTTCGAAGTTTTCTAATATTAATGTCCTCAAGATAAGATTTTATTTTCCAGTATAGCTCTTTTCCATTTTCTAATTGCTGCGCTGCTTCCAGAAATACCGCCAGATAATAATACGTAAACTTATCTATTGTCTGCTCATTCATAACACCAGTATCTATTGCATCTAACAATAGATTTATCATTTTCTGTTTCTCATCCATAATTTCCATTCTTATTATATTACCTTCCTGCTTTTTCGGTTGATCCTATACCATGGACAATCAGTATCCCTATATCTATGTTAATCATCTATTCTTTTTTCCAAATTACTCCAACACTTTTAAACATCAGTCCTGCCTTATCTACTTCGTGAAATATTGTATCTTGCTCTAATATAAATCCTGCCTGTTCGAATAATTTATAATATTGTTCTTTGGAACGGTAAACTGCATCATATCGTGATGTAAAATTATAAAGATAAATCCCATCTTCACCTGCATCATTGACTGTATCCTTTACAATCAAATGACCTCCCTGTTTTATTGCCTGATATACATTCCTGACAATATTTTGTGCATCCTGATTTTCAAAAATACATGTTAGTAATCCCATCATCATAAAATTATCATATACTTTATCAAACTGCAGTGTACATGCATTCGCCTGATAAAATCGAGCATTTTGAATTCCCTGCTTTTCTGCTTCTTTATTCGCATATTCCACCATACCGGATGCATATTCAAATCCATCAATATCTTTTACATATGGAGCCACTCTCATAGACCATTCTCCATTTGCAGATGCCAAATCACAAATATGCTGTGTCTGATCTAACAATGGAATAAAATATTGTTCAAAAAACTTCTGCTGATTTTTATATCTTTCCGGATAAACACTGTTTAAAGACCAGTTCTGCTGATTAGCCCAATATTCATTATAAGCTAAATCAGAATATCTTTTTTTAATTCTCTTGAATTCATCTATCTGATCCGTATAAATATCACACTCTTTTCCAATTACCCCCCCCCGCTCCAAAATCTCTAAATACCAAAGTTCTTCTGTTAATTCTTTTTTCAGCTTTTTGATTCCTGCCAATTCCTGTTCTGTTTTATACATCTTTATACTCCTGTTCTTTTATTCAAATCCATTTTTAACCCACGCGACCGCACGCTCATAATCATTAATTGTATCAATTTCCCTTGTACGTAATTCCATAAACCTAACTGGCAAATATGGTTCAATCAGCTGAAAAACGTGCCCTTTACCATTCTGCATTTTTGCACTTTTCATCTGTGTAACTCCATTCCACTCATAATTACCTGTATTGCGTGAAAAAGCACTTACATACTCTTTACCATCTTCTTCATACGTCTGCAGCATCCATGGATCATCAGTGCCAGGTATTCCTCCGCTGACAAATTCATGTTCACAGGTTAGAATTTTTTTCATATCCTGAGGATGAATTAACAAATCTCCATCTAATGATAAAATATATTCATTGGCATATTTTGATGCAAGCGCTACACTGGCTCCTGTTCCGGTTTCTCTGTAATTATGATTAAATACAAAGGTCACATTTTTCCGATATTTTTTAACAACTTCTATCACCTGAGCTGCCTGATAGCCAACTACAACTCTAATATCTGTTTCCCCATCTAACATTTCAAGATGTCGAAGAATCAGAGGTTTTCCATCTATTTCCACTAACGCTTTTGTTGAGCCTAATCCTAAACGATTTCCCATTCCAGCACAGCTGATAATAACTGTTCTTGAAATTGCCATGCTTCCTTCCTCCCTCATTGATTCCGCAATGATAATGCAAATAAATCTTTGTCTATTTTATTCTTATAATACATAGTTTGCATTATAAACGCTCCAAAAACTCTACCAATTTTTTTTCATCATAGATTGCATGGCTCGCACAAGCAAGAACAGAAGGTGCAATTTCCCTGACACCACCATAGCCAATTCCTATTTCTGCTTCCTCTATCATCTCAGCATCATTGTTCCCATCCCCTACTGCCACAAAAGGGAGTACCATTTGGCTAATCACCGCGTTTTTATCCACAATGCTAAAAATATCCTGAATATAATCGTCTTTCACTAATGCTTTCGAACAGAACAAATTCTTTTCCATCCCGATCTTTTTCATTAAATCTTCAATCCAAACGTCCAGATTTCCGGTAACAACATAACACCTTTCCTGATTCTTCTTTACAAACTCAATTAATAATTCATTTAGCTTTATTTCACCTATCATCCGGCTCACTTCACTGACTGGTATGTTTTTTAACAACTCTACCCTCTGCAGAAAGCTTTGTTTAAATGGAATTTCTCCTCTCATAGTGCTCTCTGTTAATTGACTCATTTTTTCATAAATACCAAGTTCTTTCGAAATCGTTGGCAATATTTCCTGTTTTGTCAAAGTAGAATCCAGATCAAATAAAAAAATAAATCTGCTCATTTACTTATCCCCTTATTAAATTAATTGTTTCTTTATACATACTGCTGCCTCTCCAAAATAAAATAATACTGTGCCGTCTCTTTTCTGTTATTTAATGCATCTTCTTCAAATAAAAATCCCTCATTTTCAATATGAAATCCTTTAAGAATAAGGCTTGTATTTAAAAATTCCATCAATTCATCCCGTGTCCGATAAATTGCATGATATTCATCATGTAATTCATTTGAATAAAAATCTTTTAGAGTCAAACGATCCTGCAATCCAATTGGTTCTCTGATGCAAATTTTAGAATGTTCATCACAAAAGCTTTCCAACTGTGTTAAAAAACCTTCCAAATCTTTATCATTCACATACATCAATATACCGATCAGCAAAACAGTGTTATACGTTCCTTTTTTCTGTTCTGTAAGTACAGATGCAATATCTGTCGCCGCCCCCTCATAAAAAAAGAAATTCTCTCTCTTATTTCTTTCATTGGCAATTTTGATCAGTTCACCGCTGAAATCAATGCCGCAATATTCTGCAATATCTTCGGTAATTGCATCTGCCCATCTTCCGATTCCGCAAGCTACATCCAGTAATTTTGTATTCTGGCTGACTGCCAGCATAGGTTTTAATTTTTCTACCTCTTTTTGATTTCTTTCATGCACCAGCTCCGGGTGATCATCCTGATACATAGTTACTGCATATGGATTATCTTCCTTAAATTTATCCGCTCTATGTTTAAAAAATTGTTTTGTCTCCGAATAATCAATATCTTCTACTTTTTGAACAACTCTCATCTTATACCTGCCGATCTGTTTTTAAGCTTTCTGCTTTATCATCGTTTTTTCTTTATACTAAATCATTTGTCTTCTTTTTTGCTTCATATTCTTTTTTCAATATCCCATACCATTTCAGTGTTCGATATTCTCCGTTTAAAAACAAATGATTTCGAAACTCTCCTTCATATATAAAGCCACTTTTTTCGTACAATTTAATCGCTCTTGTATTTTCTTTTAATACATTTAAATAAACCCGCTCCAATGCAATTTGATCAAATGCTATACGCAGTATTTCTTCCGTTGCATGTGCCGCCATACCGCATCCCTGCGCTTTTTTTCTCAAAACAATTGCATATTCAGCATTTTTTGCTTTTAAATTCACGTTTTTTAAACTAATTGTACCTAAGTATTCCCCTCCATCTTCTGTGATTGCATAATGAAGACTCTTTCCATGTTCTAACTCATAAGATGCGGAATGTATGAATTCCAGCACATCTTCCTCCGTCCGATCTGCCGCAGCAAACTGAAATTTCTTCTGAATATCTTTATCACGCATCCATTCCAGCATTCCTGCAGCATCTTCGTCCTTTAATTTTCTTAAAACCAACCCACCACCTCCTATGTTGTTCCCGCATTCCTGATCGTTATACTAAAAACTATTCATAGCTTCAATCACAGCGGCTATCTGCTCTTCTTCCATATTCGGATAAAGCGGTATACTTACTTCCTGTTCACAAACAGTATTTGACACAGGATAATTCTGAGCCTGTTCACGATACTGACTATATGCATCCTGCTTCAAGATCGGAATCGGATAATGAATATTCGCTTCTATACCATATTCAGACAAATGTTTTATAAATTCTGTTCTCTTTTCCACTAATACCGGATAAATATGATATACATTCTCTTTGATATTTTCCGGCTGCTTTGGACATTTTACTTTTGGATTAGATATTTCCTTTGTGTATCTTTTTGCAATACTACGGCGTTTTTCATTCCATTCATCCAAATACTTCAGCTTGGCAGTCAAAAACGCAGCCTGCAATTCATCCAATCTTGAATTACATCCCTGATATAAATGCTCATACTTTTTCAAACATCCATAATTGCCATATGCACGTATTTTCTCCGCCATTTCCTCATCATTTGTAACGACTGCCCCTGCATCTCCCAGCGCACCCAGATTTTTTCCTGGGTAAAAACTAAATGCAGCCGCATCTCCTAACGTACCTGTCTTCTTTCCATTTATTTCAGCTCCGTGCGCCTGTGCAGCATCTTCAAATACTTTTAAGTCATATTTTTGAGCCAAACAGCATATTGCATTCATATCTGCACACCGTCCATACAAATGCACTGCGATTACTGCTTTTGTTTTATCTGTTATCTTTTCTTCTATTTTATGTACATCTATCGTATAAGTATCCGGATCTATATCTGCAAACACAGGAACAGCCCCCGTATAAGTAACTGCCAAAACAGTTGCTATAAACGTATGTGCCGGAACGATTACTTCATCCCCTTCTCCTATTCCATATGCCATCAGTATCAGTCGAATTGCATCCAGCCCGTTTCCAGTGCCTACGCATGCTTTCGCATTACAATACTCTGCAAATTCCTTCTCAAATCGTTTGTCTGCCTCTCCTCCAATAAACCAGCTTCGATGCATCACCTCATGATATGCTGCGTCTAATTCCTGAATCATTGGCTGATGTATTTTTTTCAAATCTAAATATGGTACTTTAAACATTTTATTTACCTGCTTTTCTATTTATCTTCCTAATAAAATTATGCATTTACAATTGTTTTAATTTGTATTTACCATTTGCAAAAATGTATCATAATCCCGAATATAATCATCCTCTTTATACACCTCCGAAGCCAAAACCATTAAAACCGCATCTTTGGAAAAGTCATACATTTCACGCCACATATTATTCGGTACATACAACCCTTCATATGGCCTTTCCAGGGATACAATCTTTTTTTCCTTCCCGTTGTCCAGTAATATTTTACAGCTGCCATGAATGCAAATCAGAATCTGCTCCAAAGACTTGTGTGCATGCAGTCCACGCCGCACGCCATCTATTGTATCATACATATAATACACTCGTTTTATTTCAAAAGGAATATCATTGAACTCTTCTAACGCTACTAACATTCCTCTGTCATCGCCATGCTGCTGAAATGCATATTTGACAATCTGCATATCAATTACCTCCTAATTATTGCTTGATATTTTATATCCAGGATCAAAAAATACAGGTTCTTTATTTATTCTATAAAAATCATTTAGTTCAAATTGATATTTCCCGCTCAAAATAGTTCTGGACTCCTCATCTTCCAACAACTCTATAAATAATTTTACTGCAAAACAATTTTTTAGTTTCCAGAGCAGAAATACTTTCTCACATAATACTTCTTTTCCTCCATTAGCACCAGGATTCCTTAATGATTTTTGAAACAATTTTAAAAACTTTTGATCATCCATTTTGTATAAATAATCATACTGTACCCAATGAGTTTCATGCCAGTCTCTATTTTGATTGCCAAAACTTCCCGAACTTAAATTTTGTTTACTCGCATTTTCGCAAAATCTTCTGTAAAATGTTAATTTTTCCTGTATAAAATAAATAGGTCCTTCAGATAAAAAACGAAGCCATAAATCATAGTCCTGTAACTGTACCAGTCCGTAACGATAATAACCTGTCATCTCTAAAGTTTCACGGCGAATAAAAGCACTTGGCGCACACATATGATTACTCTTTATTAACATCTTTTCAAGCCATTTGGCCTGTCCAAAATTATCAGCGCAAAGTTTATAATACAAGTCAGGAAACATTGCGTTTTTTTGTTGTCCATTTTCATCAATAATGTCTATCCATGTAAAACAAGCTCCATAATCTTCATGCTCTTCCAGAAAAGCAACCTGCTTATATATTTTATCTTTATTCCATAAATCGTCATGGCCAATCAACGCCACATATTTTCCTTTTGCCTTTTGAAATCCTATATTTCCGGCAAAACAAACATTTTGATTTTTTTCCAAATAAATTACTTTTATGCGTTCATCTTTATATCCACATATAATATCTCTGCTACGATCTGTTGACGCATCGTCTACAATGATCAACTCAATATTATAATATGTCTGATTCAAAATACTTTCTATTGTCTGACCAATCGTATCTTCTCCATTATGTACTAATACAATCGCACTTACTAATGGTTCATTCATTTCTCTCTTTAACAAATATCTGTCTATCTGTTCTGTATTTCTCAGAGAAATTCTTGCTATCATAGAAACAGCATCAAACGATATATTGCCATCTGCTAATTTTCTTTTTAGTTCATCTATCCGTTCATCTTCTCTGTTATATGCTAATCTTAGCAATACAAGGCGAATCCATTCATAATACTCGTACATTTTCTGCCAATTATGAAATCCAAACCAATCACTATGGCTTGTGCATATACTGCTTCTTTCCTCCAAAGTATATATCTCAACCATATTAGCGATCTCACGAATCTGCATGTCTTCCGGCCAGCTTGAACGAATCCCCTCTGCCAGCTCTACCATAGGCTCATAAAGACCTCTCTCTAATAATCGTATCATATCGTTACGAATATTGGCTACCTGCACTACCTGTTTCACTTTTTGCATGATATCCTGCTCATTTTCTCTACTCTTAAAAAATTCAGGATATCGCTCAATCATTTTAAATCGAAGTCTTGTATACTCCTTTAAATCTTCCCATTGTTTTATATGATAACACCATGGGGTCTTCTGTTCAGGTACAACCACTTTATAACCATTATTAAACATATTTAGCGACAAAGCAATATCGTAGAAATACCACCCATCAAGCACTTTTTCTAACTCTTCCTGCCAGCCAATATCATACTGTGTAGCCATAATGGTTCCCTGAACAGCCATCACAGCTTCATATTTTTGATTTGGCTTTCGGAATTTGAAGTCATCTTCCAAAGTCCTTCCGTTAAAAATTTCCATACTGCCAATGTCCCAACAGCTTATACAATTTGCATCCTCTGGAAGCTTACTGCAGCCAACCATTCCTATCAACCCGATATTTTCATCTTGCTGAAATATTTGTAAGGTATCATGCAGAAAACTGCGATTCAATATAAATACATCCTGACGCAGGTAAACTTTATATTTCGCGTCACTTGCCTGCATACCTGCACGATACCCTTGTATCATATTATCTGCTTCCTGAATGCAGATAATATCCGTAGTAAACTGTTCTGGCACTTCTAATTCATTTATATAGCGGACACATTCATTATAATACTGTACATTATCTGCACAGATAATAAATGCTATCTGATTTTCATTCACTTTCGTTGTACTCCTTATATAATAAACTTTCGCACATATTTATCATGCCGTCTTTGTGTTTATTGGGGCGATTGACATATCTCATAATAATCTTCTAATATTTTTTTCGCATAATCGTTACCACACTCTAATTCTGCCATAATATCTTCTATAATTATGTCATCACTAAATAAATGACGCCGACAACTATTTATAATTCCTTCCACACGTGCTAAGTCACGTCCTTCACGCTTTGCATCCATCTCAAATGCCTGCCATAACATATATTCAACCTCCTATTCCTTATGCATTCTTGCTTTTTCTATCTCTCCTACCAGTTCATTTTTATTCATCTTTCCATACAGATAGTCCAAAATGCATTTAAATCGCACCTGCCGTAATATCATCTCCTGCTGTGTTCCATGAATTCTATTTCTTATACCTTTTTGACTAAAATCAGATTTAAATTACGTATACACAGATTGAGATTTGTCGCCATTACTTTCGTTATACTCCTTGTATATTATTTTAAAGCAAAGCTTTCTATTTCACCACTGTCGTATTTTTCCAGCATTTTTTTCGCACTTGCAAAATTACAATCCATTTCTGCCATGATATCCTCAATAATTACATCATCACTAAGCAGATGACGTCGACCGCTTTTTATAATTCCTTCTGCCCGGCCTTCACGTTTTGCATCCATCTCAAATGCCTGCCACGTCATATACTCAACCTCCCATTCCTTATGCATTCTTGCTTTTTCCACTGCTTTTTCAATTTCTTCTACCAGTTCATTTTCATTCATCTTTCCATGCAGATAATCCAAAAACGCATTGAAATCATCATCCAGCCCTTCCCTGCTACTGTCCGGGTTTACAAATATTTTTTCTGATTCATCACCCATGCTGAGTGTCGGCAGCTGTGTGCATCTGTTTTCAAAAGTATAAATTGGAAGCCGCTCTCCAAAATAATCAAATGTGCATACAAAAATAATAACTGTATGCGGCAATTTTCCATAATCCGTCCCTTTTTCCAGATGATTCAAATCAAGCATAGACTGATAATAACGAAGCCGTTTTGGCAAATAAGCCTTTATTGTTGTCTGCATTTCTAAATCATACACGGTTCCTTCATGATCGTCCAAATACACATCCATACGAATTGATTTAGCTCCTGCTGTAATATCTATTCCCTGCTGCGTTCCATGAATTACTATTTCTTTTATCTTTTTACCTAAAATCAAATTTAAAATACGTATACACAGATTGGGATTTGTCGTCATTACCTTACAAAACATAAAATCATCTGCAAACTGAAGATCCTGATATTTTTTCACGTTAATTACCTACTTCCTAACTGTACATCATCTGCACAGATCATAAATGCTATTTGATTTTCATTCACTTTCATTGTACTCCTTATATATTATTTTAAAGCAAAGCTTTTTATTTTCCCTCTGTCCTCAAGCTCCTAAATACTTCCCATATATATTAATAATTATATGCTAAAAGCAATATTTACGCAATATTTTCTGTTTTATAACTATATATTTACATCACATCATATTTTTTATCTGCAATAACTAATTTTACAAATAATTTAACCGATAACTATACCATAAATAAAATAAAATAATCTATTCATCCATTACAGAAAGAGCAAACCATTATGAAACCAAAAATAAGCATTATTGTACCTGTGTATAACCGTTCAAAAATATTGGCCGAATGTCTGGGAAACCTCGTACACCAAACATTAATTGCAACAACCCCTATTGAGATCATTGTTGTTAACGATGCATCCACAGATGACAGCCTGTCTATTATCCAACAGTGCAAATCACAATTTCCAGAACTCATCCGTTTCATAGATTCTCCCAAAAACATGGGCCCCGGGGGTGCTAGGAATCTTGGGATTGAGGCAGCAAAAGGCCAATATATCGGATTTGTTGACAGCGATGATCTTGCAGATCCGTCCATGTATGAAAAACTACTCACTGCTGCTGAGCAGACTGGCTATGATATTATTGACTGCGGATATTATCGGCAGGAAAACGATCTCGCTATTGTACATACCGCCGATGAGCAAACGGGCATATTAGATGATAAAAAGCGGATGGAACTTATTGTAAGCGGCGGTTATCTGTTCAGTAAATTATACCGAAAAGAATTATTTCAGGATCCAAATCTGCGGTTCCGGTCAAATGTTATTTTAGAAGACGCGGATTTTCTGACTTATTTATTTTCAACAGCAGCATCTATAGGCAATATAAAAGAAATACTGTATTATTACCGTAATCAGCCTGACTCAGCATCTAAAATCATACAGACAGATAAATATTATTTTAATATTTATGAAGCAATGCAGGCAATCTATGAGAAAACCTATCGTTTGCCGAATTATAGTGGAATCCAGCCTGCAATCGAGTACGAACTGCTGCAAATGTATTCTTATGGTATTAATATCTGTCTCAAAGCTCATTTTAATCAGGAATCCCGCAATCTGATACAAATGCTGGCAGATTTAGCGGATTTAAAAAATAAAGTGATACAGAGCGGGTATAATAATCCATATGTACAAGCAAAAATCAATGCCCTGGATATTCAAATCATGCAGTTAAATGATCAAGGTCCGGAACAATTACTGCAATCTGTTCAGCCGAATCTTACAGACAACTCTTTTTAATCTTTTTTAACACGTAAAATGATACGGATGATAAGAAAATGCAGAAGGAAAAAACCAGGATTAAGATCCTGATTTCACCCTCCTGCATTTGTATATTCAGGCAATGACCTCATTCGCGCTTTCGCCCAGAAGCTTAAACATTGGAATGACTTCTTTAAAACCTTCTGCCATCTTCTGATCATCTTTTGCATTGATTGCATCTGCTAATGTTAAGATCTTACTGTTGAATGTCTCTTTATCAATACGCTGCTTTCCTTCATTCAGCAATTCCATCGTTCCATTCATTACCTGAATCTCCCAGTTCATTGCTTTAATAATGTCTTCCAAAAAAGCATCCGTATCTTCCAAACGTGCGCCTGATAATTCTTTTGTAATTATTTCCATATTCTTAACTAAACGAACATTGAATTCTATCAGTGTTTCCAACGCTTCTTTCTGTTCTGCCCGATTATCTTCCATGATCTTTACACCCGGTCATCCAGACCGCCCTTTCTGTTTATTTAAAATAGTACAAACTATATATCGGCACAAACTGTATAATCCTTAATTTTTCTGCCTGAACTTTCTGTTCCAATTTATT
>CAOKJJ010000103.1 GCA_948468465.1 uncultured Eubacterium sp.
CGCAAAGTGGGGAGTGCAGATCGCGGGAATGATTTTTCAAACACGCTCTAGGAAGGCATATTGGAGAATGTTTGGGAATGTTTGGATTAATAGGCAAAAGAAAAAAGATACATATAAAAACGAGCATAAAGGCCGGGCCTGCAGCGGCAGGCATTTTGGCCGCATTCGTGCTGACAGCAGTCTATGCCTTTCTGCTATGCGCAAGATACCAACCGGTAAAAATCGGTCAGCAGGAATTTTACGGAACAAAGAATCAGAATCTGAAAGACTTTGTACGGGAAAGTGACCGGTTAAGATCCGTGTCAGGGGATTCTTGGGTGGAATGCGAACTGCCGGATGTGACAAATATCCGAGTGATTGAAATAAAACTAAGGAATGTGGAAAAGCCTGGCATGCGCGGCGAGGTCTTTGATAAGGAAACATGGGATAGCAAATCCTTTAACGTCAAAAACGGCAGGATACTTCTTTTTTATGGATGGACTGCCGGACAGGGCAAAAAGAATCTGCGTTTTGATTTTGTGGAAGAAGCGGGAGCCTGTTTGGACATTGAATCTGTCGTGATCAATTCCGGATTCGGCCTTGCATGCGACGTGGCGCAGCGGTTTTTATTTTTGCTGGCCTGCAGCTTGTTTTTCAGCTTTTTTATAAAGGCAGGCAGACAGAAAAAAGCGCTCACCTTCTTATGGCTTGGAATGCAGGCCGCGGCTGCTGCGGCAGCGTTTTGTATTGTGACATTTACGGACAGGACAGTTTCAGAAATCATATGGGTATGGATCTTATGTTTTGCACAAATGGGGCTTGGACTCGTGGTGAGGTATGAGCAAAGCAAGGGCCGGAAGAAAGCGCGGGAATACTTGTCTGCGTTTTTACAGAAAGCGTGCTTTGTTATTGTATGTGTCGCACTGTTTGAAGTTTCATCTGGTACGGCATATAATTTTCAAAATATTTTGGACGGTTTGTGGAATTTTGTTCTGGTGTGGCTGGCCGTTACGATGTTAGGGATTCTTTTGCGCAGCGAATGGATTCCGATGATCATTGTAAGCACAGCAGTAGTCATGCTGGGGACGGCAAACCATTATTTTTATCTGTTTCGCAAGGATCCGCTGCAAATGACAGATATTTTGCTGGCAGAGACTGCGGCGGCTGTGGCTGGAAATTATACATATTCTGTAAACAGTTTGCTGGCGTTCTTTTTTCTGTCGGCGGGCAATCTGTTTTTTGACTGTATGATGTTGAAAGAAAGCGGCTGGAACAGCAGAGAACAAAAGAGCCGTATATGGCAGGCGCGCATAGCGGGGGTTTTTCTGGCGATTCTTGGCACAGCGGCCTATACACCGCAGGTCAGCTATTGGAACATGGTGCAGAGTACGCAGACATATGGGTATTTGAACGCGTTCGTTGGCTATGCGAAAAAAGATCTGCAAAGCCAGAAACTGCCTGGTTATTCGCTGCAGAATGTAAAAGAAATTCTGGATCTGCATCAGCAGGGGCAGGCAGAAAATAAACAGACAGAAAATAAACAGACAGAAAATGACGGGATCAATAAGAACCAGACAGATGTGATCGTAATTATGAATGAGGCTTTTTCAGATCTGCCGGCAGTTTATGAGTTTGAGACAGATACAGATGGAATGCCTTTTTTACACACGTTGGAGAAACACACGAGAAAAGGGAATCTGCTGGTATCTGTATTTGGAGGTTCTACGGCAAATACGGAGTATGAATTTTTGACGGGAAATTCCATGGCTTTTTTCCGGGCAGGCAGCGTGCCGTATGTGCAGTATGTAAAAGGCCAGCAGCAATCGCTGACGTCTGTGTTAAAAGGGCTTGGGTATCAAACGATTGCGTTTCATCCGTCTGCGGCGGCAAATTATAATCGTGACAGCGTATATCCGCTTTTGGGGTTTGATGCTTTTTATGCTTCCCAAAGTGAGCTGAAATATCGGGAAAATCTGCGCGGATATATGAGTGATGATGCAGATTTTAAAAATGTGATTGATTTTTATGAAAGCAGAGATGCCGAAAAGCCGTTTTTTATGTTTAACGTTACGATGCAGAATCATGGCGGATACAGTTATGAGAAAAGCAGTGTGGCAGAGACGGTAAAGCCGGTACGTAAAGATCTGCAGTGTGCCCAGCTGATCGAATATCTGTCGCTTGTAAAAAAAACAGATGAAGCGTTTGAGCGGCTCGTAAATTATTTTTCAAAAGTGGACCGCAAGGTCGTGATTCTGATGTTTGGGGATCACCAGCCAGGGCTTTCCGGCACCGTATATGACAGGATGCAGCATGGTACGCAGCCGGCCGTGTGGCAAAGGTATGTGGTCCCTTATGTTTTATGGGGGAATTTTGAATTTTCCTGTGAGGATAACGCACAGATGGTATCACCGGGGTATTTAAGGCAGATGTTCATGGAGGCGGCAGGAATCCCGCTGGATGCGTATGGACAGTTTTTAGCGCGGTGCAGGGAACAATATCCGGCAATGAACTGTTTTGGATATTTTACGGCGGACGGGATATGGCATGCGTCCGGGGAACTGCCGGCGGATGGCCTGCTGGGACAGTATCGGATGCTGCAGTATGCCAATACGTTTGATAAGAAGGCAAAAGCGTTGTTTGGTAAATAACAAAATATAACCAAAAGAAAAGATATCTTAAAAGCACAGTTATCTTTAGCTAAACATATGTTGTTGGTTTGCATTGACTCTGCGCTATGAGAAAGATATAATGGATGTACGAGTTATACAATAAACAGGCAGGTAATGGAATATGGCAAGAACGATAGCAATAGGAGTCCAGGATTTTGGCAAAATCATTGAAAATAACAGTTTTTATATAGACAAAACGCATTTTATCAAAGAATGGTGGGAAAGCAGGGATGAAGTTACCCTGCTTACGCGTCCCAGGCGTTTTGGAAAAACACTTACGATGAGCATGACAGAGTATTTTTTTTCTGTCAGGTATGCGGGCAGAAGTGATCTGTTTGAACACCTTATGATATGGAAAGATGAAAGATATCAAAAAATGCAGGGCACATACCCTGTTATATTTCTGAGTTTTGCGGCTGTAAAGGCGGACCATTATGAGATGGCAAGGAAAAAAATATGCCAGTTGATTGTTAATCTGTATAAAGATTATGATTTCCTGGTGAGCAGCGGATTTTTAAAAGGGGAAGACCTTGCCTTTTATCAGAGGGTTTCTGTAAATATGGATCGTGCGGATCTGGAAAATTCGCTGAGCCAGTTATCCAGATATTTATGTCGTTATTATGGAAAAAAAGTGATACTTTTACTGGACGAGTATGATACGCCGATGCAGGAAGCCTATGTCAAAGGGTTTTGGGATGAACTGGCAGATTTAATGCGGGGGTTATTAAATTCTGCATTTAAAACAAATGCCGATTTGGAGCGCGGCATGATGACGGGCGTTACAAGAGTCAGCAAAGAATCTATCTTTTCAGATTTGAACAATCTTGAAATCGTCACAGTAACTTCCTGTAAGTATGAGCAAACTTTTGGATTTACCGAAAAAGAAGTTTTTCAGGCGTTAGAGGAGTTTGGCCTGCAGGACCAGGCAGACGGGGTAAAACGGTGGTATGATGGATTTCGGTATGGAGATTGCGGCAGCATTTATAATCCGTGGTCGATTACGCAGTTTCTTGACAAAAGGGAATTCAAACCGTATTGGGCAAATACAAGTTCCAATGCACTGGTTGGAAAGTTGATTCAAAAGAGCGACCGGGACATAAAAATAGCTGTTGAGGATCTGATAAAAGGAAAAACGATTCACATCGCGATGGATGAACAGATTGTATTTCATGATCTGGATGACAATCCGGATGCTGTCTGGAGCCTGCTTCTTGCCAGCGGCTATTTGAAAATCACAGATATGTATTCTGCGAATCAGGAACATGGGGGATTACAGGAGCCTTTGGAATACGAACTGATGCTTACAAATCTTGAGATAGTTATGGTGTTCCAAAAGATGATACGCGGATGGTTTGGCGTATGCCAATCTTCTTACCATGATTTTATAAAATCACTGTTACACAATGACATGGATAGCATGAACGAATATTTAAGCAGAGTTACATTTGCAGTAGTTGGAAGCTTTGATTCAGCTGGCAAACCTTCTGGACGGATGCAGCCGGAAAAATTTTATCATGGGCTTGTACTTGGTTTGATCCTGGATTTGAGAAATAAATATGTGATAACATCCAATCGGGAAAGCGGGTTCGGAAGATATGATATCCTTTTAGAACCGCGTAGTATAACAGATGATGCGATCCTTTTTGAATTTAAAGTATTTCACGCTAAAAAGGAAAAAAGCCTCGAAGATACTGTACAGGCAGCCATACAGCAGATAATAGTTAAAAAATACGCAGCAGCATTGGAAGAAAAGGGTGTGCCAAAGGAAAAGATTCGCATTTATGGGATTGCATTTAAAGGGAAAGAAGTTCTGGTGGATGGAGGATATCTCAGCGAATTTGAAAAGAATCTTAAAAAAGATCTTCTAAATCCGGGTCATCTGTGAGCCAAGCAGAGCAAAATTGTGGCAGTATAACAGATCATTGACCTGCATAATGGTCTGCCTGCGCTGTATGGCGTACAAAATCAGGGCGTCACGCGCATCTCTTGCATATAATTCCCGGTTGCCGGACAGCCTGAGCATTTTCTGTGTTTCCTGGTCGGTGAGTCGCAGTCCGAAAGACAGGGCGATCAGCTTATCTCTGGACGGTGTTTTTTCGCCTGAAAAGATCTGATACACATAGGCGCGGTCAAGCAGTGAGCCACGCACAACTTCGGCACGGCTTAACTTTTTTTGGGACAGCAGCATATGCAGGTGCGCAGATAAAGTACCGTGCAGCAGCTGTGCCTGGTTTTTTGTCAGAAAATCCTCTGCATCCGTGGCATTTTTAATTTCATGATATAATTCTTCAGTTGATAGTTGTTTCATCTTGCATCTCCTACCTGGTTTTTGCTATAATTATACAAAATCAGTGTAAATCTGACAATAGTAAAAAAAGAAAGACAGAAAAACAGACAGAAAGACAGGCAGAAGGATGGAATATATTGAAATAGAATTGCTCAAGCAGAGCGATAAAAGCACGGTGCATCTTGTGCGTGAAAAAGAGGGAGGACAGGTTTTTGTCCGAAAACGGCTGAAAGGGCGGCTTGAGGTTTATGAAATACTAAAAAACTGTCCGCATGCCGGACTGCCGAAGCTGTATGAGGTGGAACTGTCGGATGAGGAAACGACGGTGATCGAAGAATATATCAAGGGACAGCCGTTAGGCCGTGAGGAATTGTCGGAACAGCAGCTGCGAAAGATTGTCAAAGAGCTGTGCGGCGTGCTTGGGATGCTGCATGAAAAAGGAGTGATCCACCGTGATTTGAAGCCGTCTAATATTCTTTTGGATGAGGACGGGCATATTCGCCTGATTGATTTTGATGCGGCGCGTATCCCCAAGGATAAGAGGGAGTCTGACACAAGGCTGCTGGGTACACGTGGATATGCGCCTCCGGAACAGTATGGATTTGCACAGACTGATGTGCGGACAGACATTTATGCGCTTGGCGTTACGTTAGAACAGATCTTTGGGGACAAGGCACGAAAACCGCATTACCGGCGTGTGTTTCAAAAGTGCAAAAGGCTTGATCCGAGAAAACGGTATCAGTCTGTACAGCAGGTAGAACGTGCCTTTTTTCACAGAAACCGAAGTGTCTGGTATGGTTCGGCAGCGCTGCTGTTGCTGTTTGCCGCTGTTTGGTTATATTCGCAAGAGCAAGAGGGTACTGATGGGCAAAGGTCACCAGATGCACTCTCTGCACAAGAAAAAGATTCTGATAAAGCAGCATCATTGACGGTGCTTCCGGCACCGGAAAATCCGCGCTGGAATGGCGATACCGGGATTGCGTTATGGGATGCTGCGTCAGATCAGGACAGCAGCAGTGATTATAGGTACCATTGGGAGCTGTACTGGCAAAAAACAGCCCAATCGCCGGACGTACACAGTTCGGTGCCAGTACAGCAGGGTGATATGACATGGAGTCGTAATTATATAGAGGAAACATCTACCTTTCAGGTAAGTGTATCCAAAAACTTTCAGAAAAACGGCTATTATTTTTTTGCGGTGTCTGCGAAAGGAGACGGAGTGCAGTATGCGGACAGTCCTTATGCAATATCCGATCTCTTTGCATATACAGGTGAAGATGCCCCCTCACTGCCAGACCCTGCCGGACTGGAATGGAAGATATTGGATACAGACAGCGGAAGAGCTGACTGTTATGCGGTATGGGGGAATCTGGACGCTTATGAAGATGCGGATAGATTTCAGGTACGCGTATACAATGCATCTGGCGAATTTGTGGGCAATAATATCTGGTCAAAGGCGAATATTCTATCCATAGGACAGGGAGGGGTCTGGATAGACCCTAAGATGTTAACAAAAGAAGGAAGCCCATACCGCTTTACGATACAGGTATATTCGTCACGGCCAAATAAGTTTCAGTCAACGAATATGCCGGATCCTGTGCCGGAAGAATATTTTAGCCCGTGGTATGATGCTGCGGAAAAAATGTGAAAAATCCAGAACGCTTTTGCAGCTGTACAAAGCGTTCTGGATTTTTTATATGCGTTTTTGGGAATGTAAAAGGAACATATAAAGAAGATGATAAAGCACATTTAAATGTCTGCTGCCAGCAGACCTACAGCAACAAAATATTTTTTATAATAGAATTTAGAAAACAGGATTTTGCTTCGCGAGGGGCCGGATGCCTGCAGCCACTACATTTTCATACGGTCTGTGCAGCAAATGCGCAGACCTGCCTGAACTGTTACCTGCTGACATCAGAGAAATTAAAAAAGAGGAGAAAATGGTGATGACTTTGGTAAAAATTATTGTAGTACTTTTTATAATTGGTATGGTTTGGACAACAGTACAAAAAATATACGCCAGTACAAAGATCGCTGTACAAATGAGTTCTGATCCTGAATCAGCCTTACAGATAGCTGAAAAGAGTTTAGAGTCAGATGCATTCACGCTGGATGAATATGAGAATCAGTTAATAAGAATAGCTAAAGATACCGGATATGCTGGAGCGATGCTGAAATTGGCTGAATTTTATACAGGCAAACGTTATAAAAATAAGAAGAATGAAGAAAAAAGTAAGTATTGGAAAGAGGAAGCAGTAAAAGCGGGTGATTTTGAAAGCATTATTGATCACTATGGCTTTTCAGATTATGATGTATCTAGCGGAGATTATAACGAGATCATTCAAAATTTACAAACCGCAGAAGAAAAAGCTGTATCAAAAGAAATAAAAGATGGAATTACTCATATGAAAGGAATCGTTTATTTTAAAATGGGAAACACCGATGCAGCGAAACAGTTGTTTGCGGATATTTCTTTACCAGAGCTTGCTAATGAAAGTAAATATATGACTTTTCAATGTTTAAAAAGAGAAATAAATGCAGCTGCAGCAGAAAAAATTTTAGAAGAATTGGAGTCCGGCGAATTTGAAATACCAGCTGATGATTATTTATGGTTATATAATTCTTATGCTGCTAAAAGAGATAGTGAGCCAGACTATGAATCAGAAATGAAATATGTTCAAAGGTATATTTCAAGCAAAGATGCAGATAAGGAAACGGCAAATAGGATTGGTGCGGATACATATTATCATGTGGCAAAAGCATTGCGGGAAGGAATGAAAGGTCATTTTCAGACAGATACATTGAGTGACGTTGAAGCACTTCAAAAGGCAGCAAAATTTGGGCATGTGGAAGCATTGTATGATGTTGGATTGGGATTTTGGACTGGAAATGGTCATTATATGCGCAATTATTATAAAGCAAATGAATATTTATTTCAAGCTGCACTGAAAGGACATAAACAGGCAGTAAACATTTTGAAGAAGCATGGTGTGGAAGGGATATTACTTTCATCTGCTCAGGAAGATGCAGTGACATATCGATTTATAGATGGTTACGAACTAAAGGCTTCCAAAGATATTATGAGATGGCTGCAGCTATACTATGGCCTTATTTATAAAGCATCTGTAGTAAAACGTGAATTTATGAGTGGATATTCGAAAAAATTTCAATCATTTGATGAACTGGTTAATGGTATTCACTTGCTATATTCTGAACAGGTGGCTGAAATGCTCAGGTGGAGTGTTTTAGCAATGATGCATTTTGGGATTGATATATATGATGTAAACGATATTATGGCTGAATGCGGAGAGTTAAGTTTGCTGCCCCGTGTTCCGAATTTTGAGAATGGACTGGAGCAAATTGATAGAAGAGCTTCACAGTTAAATATACATATGTCTTATGCACAGGCCGCCCGTGGATGCTGGAGTGGGGCAGGAATTGGAACTACAATTAAAGGTACAGTTACTGCAGCTGCTAAGGCATCTGTAGCTGCTGGCATTATGAACATAGGCAGCGGAGTATTACATGGTATAGGAGACAGTATTATTAGTGCAATGAATAATTCTGAAATTAAAGGAATGGGAAAGAAGTTATTTGAGGATAAAAAAACAAAAAAAGAATTTGCAGATGCGGTGTTCTCTGCTTGTATGGAGATTGGCGTTGTTGTACGGAAAAATATAGAAACACAATGTAATATGAGCATGACGGCGTTGGAGGGATGTGTGAGGTATGGAAAGGAGAACCTTGCTGAACTGGATGACAGAACCCTTAGGGCAAAAATCAACAATAATTTGTCAACCAGGAAAAATGAGTATGCATATGCATTATTAATAGAGGCGTTACGCCGTCATCCGCTTAATGGAGATATTTATTTGAAGATTTTGGAGATTACAGGTAAACGTGCAAAATCTTTAACTGATAATGAAGCATATGAACCGATAGAACGGTATGCATGTGATTTTGGAATTGTGCAATAGGATTATGTACGAAGGGGGTATTGGATAATTATGGAGAATATTTTGGTATGTTTGTTGCTAGCTGCACTTGCCGGTATACCAATTGGATTGTTTTCAGCTATTATTAAAAAGATAAAGGGAAAATCCGCTAAAAAATCTTTGAAAATGACAGGTCTTTCAATTGCAGTATTTTTGGCAGTAGCATTCATTTATCCGGAAACACCGGATGAAATGCCTGACACAGATAAAAATCAGGCAACAGCCGTATCTGGCGGAGCTGACCTACCGGCGCAAACAAAAGCAGATGATGATATATCAGAAGAATTTGAAGACAAAACAGAAGAATTAGATAATGAAGATTCTGGTTCGAAGCAGGGTACAGGACATAGTGAGGAAGAAGAATACATTGGTGATAAATTGTGTCTGGACGAGACAACTGATTTTTCAGAGGGAAGAGCATGGGTGCAGTATAATGTAATGGATAAAGAAAAGGGCAGTGCAAAAGCATTTGCAGAAAGTGTCAGTGCAGCAATGGGTGATGATTTTGACCGCATTCAATATTTGGTGGAAAATTATGACTTGCGGGGAAACAAAGCTGCGTTAATTGATACAAATGGGAAAATTTTATGGGAATCTGAAGCCACAGAAAAAGATACTGTTTTGGAGCAAGTAAGTGAATTTAGGGATGGGCTGGCTTATTGTATATTCAATGGAAACGATAAGAAAACCTATATCATTGTCGATGCGCAGGGAAATACTGTTTTTACAAGAGATTTTCATGAAGATGATATGGATGAAGATGATATGGATTATATTATTCTCGGACATGGAGGCGGCCTGGTTTTAGCAGCCGAGCATGTAGCTGATTTCAGCACTAATGAATGGAGGATTGGGGCTATTGACAAAAACGGGGCTATTGCTGTACCATTTCAGGTTTATGAAAATAAGCCAAATGAAGGGTTAGAAGCTGTTGAAGCTCCATCTGGAGAGGAACCAGATCCGAATTATGATTACGATGGATATCTAAAATACCATGAACAGCTTGAGGCATATGAGGAATATGAGAGTGAATGCAGCGTTTCTTATCCGTTATCGTTTGATAATTATAATAGAGAAGAGTCATGTGAATATTTAGGTGATGGGGTATTCGGCTTGTCTTGTCCAGAATGGAGTGTGCTGCTGAACATAAAAACACAGAAGATTATTTATTCGTATGACAATTATATGGGAAGGCTGATTAGTACATTTATTACAAAATTTAAAGATGGCGTGGCAACGGTTGTTTATTCGGTCTTTCATGGACTTAAAAACGAACAATATATTTCTTCTTTGAGAACAGACGGCACATTTACAGAAACCATATCGAATGATTGGATAAACTATCATTTAAAGAGTCATATGGAGTTTGGAGATGGTCTGGTATTTGTATCAGACACCGTTGCGCAAAATGAAATATATGGAGAGGTGATGCAGGAGAATCTAACAACGGGTGCATATTATGATAAAGATGGCAGAAAAGTCATTGATTTTCCTGAATATGATGATAAAAACCTGTATTACTGTTGTACGCCGTTTCAAAATGGATATGCGGTTATGTACATTGAAGGTGCGGATGAATATCTGTATACTACCGTAATTAATAAAAAAGGAAAAAGAATGTTTGAGCCTAAAACGGGGTTTAATCCTTCGTACATAAGCGAGGACGGCAGATATCTTACTGCTATTGGAAATGGATATCTTACTGTATTTGATATAAAAGGAAAAGCATTGATGGATATAAAGAGCAAAAGTATAAGTTCTAACTCTGAATACAATGTGCATGATGAGATGATTAACGTCAATAATTTTTACGTGAATATTGAAAATGGAACAGTGATAGGTATGTATGAGAATGCGAAAGATTCTGTTACGGTTTATTAATGCTTGATATGGAATTGCATCCTGCATGGATAGTTTGAGTGCCAGGCCGCTTTGAAAGGCGTTTATGCGGCCTGGAGATGATGAGGGATGGTTCAAATCCCCCCACCAGCTTGATTCTTTGCGTTTTATGATTTTTGACGGATATCGAATTCCGGATTAAAAGCATAGAAATTCTTCGAATCCAAATGTTCTTTTACGACATTAAGCCCTTCGCCAAAGCGCTGGAAGTGCACGATTTCACGTTCTCTTAAAAAACGAATCGGGTCGCATACTTCAGGATCTTTTACGAGGCGAAGAATATTGTCATAAGTTGTGCGTGCTTTTTGTTCTGCTGCGATTTTGTAAGGGCAGCCTGTAAACAGGTAGCCGGCTAGAAATTCCAGTGGATTTCTACAGGCACGTTCGTGGTGCCAGCGACTCGCCTGCCGACCGATATATAGTCAATCAGCTTGTCAACGGTTTCCCGGTCTAATTTTTCAAGACAGGCGTACGATTCAGAGAGCTGGCCGCGATTGTCTGCGGTCTGTATTTTTATTTCTGTTTCTATTTCTATGTTTGCAAGCTGTTTTTCCGCTTTCAGGATCAATGTTTCAAAACGCTCTTTTTCAGACGTAAATTCTTTGGAAAAATCCAGATATTCACTTTCCGATATGACAGCTTTTACCTTGTCAAAATACAGTTCCCGGATACATTTTGCATAGGCGGCTGTCTTTTTCCGATAGGCGGCGATATCCTTTTCCAGCCGTTTCTTTTGCGTAGTCAGATGATTTTGAAATGCAGGATTTTCTTTTAATTCGTCTTTCTCCAGATATTCTGCGCAAAACCTGTTGATTTCCTTTTGGACAGCCTGCTCTAACTTTGTCACGGAAATAAAAGCTCCTTCGCAGGCTTCTTTTGATACATGCCGGTTGGAACAACACAGGTACCGCCGCCCATCTGACATTTTACGGGTGCGCATGGTATAGCCGCAGTTGATGCAGCGGACTTTCCGGGCAAACAGGCCGATTTCTCCGGTGGAAAATGGTTTTGCCCTCTGGCCAACGAGAGATTGGACCTGATCCCATAGTTCCCGGTCAATAATCGCTTCGTGAGTACCTTCTACAATATACCACTGGCTTTTGGGGCGGGGCTTGTTCTGCTTTGTTTTATAAGAAACACTCCCGTATTTTCCCTGAACCATGTTTCCGATATAAATCTCATTGGTCAGCATACTGGAGATGGCAGAATACTTCCAGAGGGTGCTCTGCTTTCTGAGCGGCTGCTGATACCGCAGGCCGTGCAGGCGCTTGTATTCTGTGGGGTTTGGAATCCCACGGTCATTTAACATCCGTGCAATCGCAGTCTTGCCATATCCCTGCGAGAATAAAGTAAATACCTCACGGACAACCGCGGCGGCTTCTTCGTCGATGATCAAATGTCCTTTCTGCGCAGGGTCTTTTTTATAACCGTATAAGGCAAAGGATCCAATATGTAACCCGTTGATCCTGCGGTTTGTCAGCACACTCTTGATATTGTCAGACATATCCTCCAAATACCACTCATTGACAAGACCGTTGATTTGGCGTGACTTTTTATTGCCTTTGTTTGCCGTGTCAGCGTTATCCACAATGCTGACGAACCGCACGCCCCAGATGGGGAACAGCCCATGAATATATTTTTCGACCAATTCCAATTCACGGGTAAAACGGGACTGGGTTTTACAGAGCACAATGTCGATGTTTCCATTTTCCGCATCGGACAGCAGCCTGTTAAATTCCGGGCGGTTTCTGTCTGCGCCTGTGTAATCATCATCACTGTAAATGCGGTAGATATCCCAGCCCTGTTCCAGCGCATACTGAATCAGCATGGATTTCTGGTTCTGGATACTGTTGCTGTCATCGGATTCGCATGGTTTGTTTTTATCTTCTTCGGATAAGCGGCAATAAATGCCAACCTTTAAGTTTGTCATGTTCACGCTCCTAAAATATTCCCTTTGTTTTTTTCTTTCTGATGGATTAATTCCATCCACAGCTTTGTAAAGGCTTCTTTGGCATCCTTTTCGCTGCCGCTTTTGAAAATATTTTTACAAATTACCTGTGTTTCTTTTGCCATTGGATTCCTCCTGTTTTTGCTTTGCAGTAACAGCTTATGCAGAAGTGCCTGTACGCTATGTAAAGATTCAGGAATTATGATTACTTTTCACGGGTCAGGAATGCGCACTAGCTGCGCGTTCCGTGAGAACATGATTCAATTATACGTATCGTTTTATTTTATGGGAGGATTGGCTTGCACAGATGCTTATGAAGATTTATAATAGTAAAAAATATATGAAAAAGGAGACGACAGCCATGAGAGGATTTTGCGAAAATTTTCTTTGGGGAGGCGCAACGGCGGCAAACCAGTATGAAGGTGCATGGGATGCGGATGGAAAGGGCCCGTCTGTTTCGGACATGTGCACAAATGGTTCCCATACGACGCCAAAGAGGGTGACACCTGAATTTGAGGAAGGAACTTTGTATCCAAGCAGGGAAGCTACGGATTTTTACCATCATTACAAGGAGGATATTGCACTGGCAGCGGAGATGGGCTTTAAGGTTTTCCGCATGTCCATCAATTGGACAAGAATTTTCCCGACAGGTATGGAGGAAGAGCCGAATGAGGCGGGCCTTGCCTTCTATGATAAGGTATTTGATGAGCTTCGCAGCCATCAGATTGAGCCGTTGGTTACGATTTCTCATTATGAAATTCCCTATGGACTGGTGGAGAAATACAATGGCTGGTATTCCAGGGAAGTGATTGACTGCTTTGTGCGTTATTGTGAAGTGATCTTTGCCCGTTACCAGAACAAGGTGAAATACTGGCTGACCTTTAATGAGATCAATTCCGGCACCATGCCGATGGGAGCTATTCTTTCCCTTGGGACGGTGAAGGGCTACAGCGGGCCGGTGAACGCGGTTGCGGATGAGAAGCAGATCCGCTACCAGGCGCTGCATCATCAGTTTATAGCCAGCGCCAGGGTCGTGAAGCTGGCGCATGAGAAATATCCGCGGTTTCAGATGGGCAATATGACATTGTTTGCAACGAGTTATCCTTATACCTGCAATCCTGATGATGTTCTGAAAAATCAGAACGTAATGCGCAGCATGAACTGGTTTGTATCCGATATCCAGGTGCGGGGATATTATCCGTCTTATGCCGACAGGTTCTTTGAGGAGAATGGGATTGTGATTAAGAAGGAGCCAGGGGATGATGAGATCCTTAAGGAAGGCACGGTGGATTTCTTTACCTTTAGCTATTATATGAGCGTGTGCCAGTCTGCGGATCCGCAGGTATTGGAAAAGGCGGGAGGCAATCTGATTGGCGGAGTGAGCAATCCTTATCTGAAGGCAAGCGACTGGGGCTGGCAGATTGACCCTAAGGGGCTTCGGTATACCTTAAATGAGATTTATGACCGGTATCAGATTCCGCTGATGGTAGTGGAGAATGGCCTTGGAGCTTATGATAAGCTGGAGGAGGACGGAAGCATTCACGATCCTTACCGGATTGATTATCTGCGGCAGCATATTGAGCAGATGGCGGAAGCGGTGAAAGACGGCGTAGATCTGATGGGTTATACGCCTTGGGGCTGGATTGATGTGGTTTCGGCTTCTACCGGCGAGATGGCGAAGCGCTATGGCTTTGTTTATGTGGATAAGTATGATGACGGAACAGGGGATTTGAGCAGGAGGAGGAAAGATTCTTTCTTCTGGTATCAGAAGGTGATTGCTTCGAATGGGACGGATTTGGATTAGAAAAGGCAGCGGCGTAAGCGAAGCTGTCAAAGCTGACAGGAAAGGAAACAGACAGTAGTTATGGCGATTGTTGTGAATTTGTATTATACGGGAACGAACGGGGCTGCGCGAAGATTTGCGGAGGAAATGGTGAATAGCGGGACTGTGGCGAAAATCCGCGCAGAGAAAGGAAATCTGAGGTATGAATATTTCTTTCCGATGGAGAATTCAGAGACGGTGATGCTGATAGATGCCTGGGAGGATCAGCAGGCCATAGATGAGCATCATGCCTCGCCTATGATGGAGACGATAGCAAAGCTTCGAACGAAGTACGATCTCCATATGAGAGTGGAGCGGTATCAGACGGATGAGAACGGAGTGCCAGAGAAGGATCGGGATTTTATTCGGGAATAAGGCGCTGCAAAAAAGAATGTTGTTTTTGCACAATCGCCCCATCTGCTGCCATATCTTCCGTCAGATCAGTAATCGGGTCGCCTTTTGACTGGAATTCACAGGCATTAAATGGAATACCGCCAGCGGCTTGCGGCCAAAGTGCAAGCGTATGGTCCACATAATATTTATCAAAGCCGGATGCCACGATTTCTTCCGGTGTTAAGTTGCGGGTAAGCTGATGGACAATGGCACAAATAATTTCCAGATGAGCAAGTTCTTCGGTACCCAGAGAAGCAGCGGTAATGTTCCATTTATTGTATTTTGGGACGGGCATGAAACGGTGGGATTTCCGATACATAGCTTTTCGACGTTTGAGAGGATAAAAAAGTATGATGAAAATGAGGATGCGGGGAATGTCGGGAGGCCTTATTCTATTGATGTTTGCGACACTCCGAGATGGATAAATCTCTATGCGGCAGCCAATGACGATGTTTATTTATGATACGGAATGTAAGGAACTCAGTTTGTCTATATATTCTTGGACAGACTGAGTTTTTTATATCAAATCACACCATCGAATGATTTATTTATGGCGTTTTACTATCATTGACTTTTCATACAAAAGAGGATATACTATAACAAATCACATAATTGTTGAGACATTTTTGTGTGGATTCATAGAGGTGTAATCAATCCCAAACCTTATGAAATATGCAAAGGAACTCAGGGTGCAGAAGAAAGTAAAGGAATTGATTGGAGTGTGGTTGTAGTGGCTGATATTGCGGCTTCTGTTTTGGCAAGGCTAAGGAATAAGGCAAAGGCGGCTGGCATTAGTTATCAGCAATGCTTAATAGAAGTTCCTATTAAACGAGATAGAATCTCTATGTATAGGAACTACAAATGCTATATTGGAGAACAAGCAGCATTGGATGATTGAGTTTAAATATAAAAAGTGCTATAATACAAAAAGTCCTATTTCATATCGAAAAATGATGAAAGGGAATATGAGAAGAAAAAGTTTATTTGATACTTTGATGTGAAGTTATCGTTTGGAGGATATTATGTGCAGGAATAAAAAAAGAAAAAATAAAGGTTTACTCCATGCAAAGCCAGTGTAATAAGCGACATTTGCATGGAGGAATATGAGTCGCTGATATAGAATATCTGGCTTTGCTGCTTGACATTAGAACCTAAAAATACACATTTCAAGTGGTCTTTAGGAGAATCAAGGAGGAAGCCTGCGTATGAAATATGTGAATGCAAATGACATTCTCCCCGACATGCTGATTGAGGAATTACAAAAATATGTCCAGGCAGGATATATTTATATTCCAGTTAAGGGCGAACAGCATAAATCTTGGGGTGAATTGTCTGGTTATCGGAAAGAACTTGCAAGACGCAATAAAGCTATCATTGAAGAATACCGCAGAGGTGTTTCTATTGAAAAACTTGCGGACAAATATTATCTTTCGATATATGCTATAAGAAAAATAATATATCAGAAATAATTGGAGAGGGCTGCCGTATCAATGGCAGCTCTCTTTTATACTGATTATTTCTGTATCATTCTATGTATTGAGGATGTAACAACGAAAGGGTAAAATTACGGTGTATTATGTATTGACAGGAGGATAACAAGATGGCAGATTTGCAAAAAATATTTCCGAGGACAGGGGATACACAGACTGTCTATTTAAAGAACGTAGTTACGAATCCCAATATTGAGATTGGCGATTATACGATGTATAACGATTTTGTAAGTGACCCTGCGGAATTTGAGAGAAATAATGTACTGTACCATTATCCAATCAATCACGATAAGCTCAGGATTGGAAAATTCTGCTCGATTGCTTGTGGGGCAAAATTTCTTTTCAATAGCGCAAACCATACGATGGCTTCTTTATCAACCTATCCGTTTCCATTGTTTTTTGAGGAATGGGGGCTTGAGAAAAAGAGTGTCGAGGAAGCTTGGGATAATAAGGGAGATATAAACATCGGAAATGATGTATGGATTGGATATGAAGCGGTTATTTTAGCAGGCGTGACGGTTGGGGACGGAGCAGTGATTGGAACCCGTGCGGTTGTCACGAAAGATGTGCCGCCCTATACCATTGTGGGCGGCGTCCCTGCAAAACCAATAAAAAGACGCTTTTCTGATGATAGAATAGAACAGTTGCTTAAAATGAGATGGTGGGACTGGTCGGAAGAAAAGATTGCAGGGAACATAAAGGCGATACAGTCGGGATGTATGGAACAACTGAAAGGGG
>CAOKJJ010000104.1 GCA_948468465.1 uncultured Eubacterium sp.
GCGAATGTCAAGTTAGGAAACTGGCGACAAGTCACTGTACGATTAGAATATCTACTACGCAGGTTGTAGAAATATGGTGTGTAGTCATTAGGACACACACGGGTTCGTGTACAGTCACCGCTTGTCGTACTGCTGCGATAGAAAGTAAAATGCAAACGCAGTCTTTCTGTCGCCGTAATATTAAGTGCGAATAAGGAGGCGACTTTTTTTATGGCAAGTCAAACAATGAGAATCATTCTCAAAGCTTATGATCATGAGCTGATCGACGCATCGGCAAAGAAAATCATCGAAACTGTAAAGAAAAACGGAGCACAGGTGAGCGGCCCGGTACCTCTTCCGACAAAGAAGGAAGTCATTACCATTCTCAGAGCCGTACACAAATACAAAGATTCCAGAGAACAGTTCGAGCAGAGAACTCATAAGAGACTGATTGATATTATTGCACCTACACAGAAAACGGTGGATGCATTAACCAGATTAGAGTTACCGGCTGGTGTAAATATCGACATTAAAATGAAATAATCATTTTTTAGGTAACTATTTCAGATAGGCAACAATCCTGAAGGGTTTTTATCATAGAAGAAATACTGCTGGGCGGTATTCCACTTATGTTACTAACTGTTCTAGGATGAACGCATATATTACGCGTTCCGCTGTAGGATAACAGGAGGTAAAAGAATGAAGAAAGCGATCTTAGCTACGAAAGTCGGAATGACTCAAATCTTCAACGATAACGGAGAGTTAACTCCGGTTACTGTATTACAGGCTGGGCCTTGCGTCGTTACACAGATCAAAACAGTTGAAAACGACGGATACAGTGCGGTACAGGTTGGCTTTGTTGACAAAAAAGACAAGATTATCAACAAGGATGCCAACGGCAAGAAAGAAATCAGAAACAGACATGGTGTGACAAAAGCTGAAAAAGGCCATTTTGACAAGGCTGGTGTTTCTGGTAAGAGATTCGTAAGAGAATTTAAGTTTGATAACGCTGCTGATTATAAGCTGGCAGACGAGATCAAAGCAGATATTTTTGCAGCAGGCGATAAGGTAGATGCTACTGCAATATCGAAAGGAAAGGGTTTCCAGGGCGCTATTAAGAGACATGGACAGCACAGAGGACCTATGACACACGGTTCCAAGTTCCATCGTCATCAGGGTTCTAACGGTGCGTGTTCTTCCCCAAGCCGTGTGTTCAAAGGCAAAGGCATGCCGGGGCATATGGGTGCTGAACAGGTGACGGTGCAGAATCTTGAGATTGTTAAAGTTGATGCTGAGAATAATCTGCTTCTTGTGAAAGGTTCCGTGCCAGGGCCGAAGAAGTCGCTAATCACCATCAAAGAAGCAGTAAAATCTTATAAATAGCGCATAATCAGGAAAGGAGGACTTTACAGATGGCTAACGTATCTGTTTTTAATATGGAAGGCAAGGAAGTAGGCAGCATGGAATTAAATGATGCGATCTTCGGTGTGACAGTGAATGACCACTTAATACACATGGCAGTATTACAGCAGCTTGCCAATAAACGTCAGGGAACACAGAAAGCCAAAACGCGTTCCGAAGTCAGCGGCGGCGGTAGAAAGCCGTGGAGACAGAAAGGAACCGGCCATGCGAGACAGGGTTCTACAAGATCTCCGCAGTGGAAAGGCGGCGGAGTGGTATTTGCTCCAACACCAAGAGATTATTCTTTCAAGCTGAATAAGAAAGAAAAAAGAATTGCTTTAAAATCAGCGCTCACAACCAGAGTGAGTGAAAGAAAATTCATCGTAGTGGATGATTTGAAGCTGGACGAGGTAAAAACAAAGAAGATGGCTGGCGCGCTCAAAGCGTTAAATGCGGAAAAGGCATTGATTGTGCTGAACGAGGATAATGAAAATGTCGCATTATCCGCAAGAAATCTTCCAAACGTAAAAGTATCTTATATCAATACGATTAACGTATATGATATTTTGAAATATAATACACTTGTGTTATCAAAGGATGCTGTAGCAGCAATTGAGGAGGTGTATGCATAATGGCAAACATTCAATATTATGATGTAATCCTCAGACCGGTGGTTACAGAAAAAAGCATGCAGCTGATGGCAGATAAAAAGTATACATTCTACGTGCATACAGATGCCAATAAAGCTATGATTAAAAATGCTGTGGAAAAGATGTTCGAAGGAACCAAAGTGGAAAAGGTTAATACGATGAACATTCCAGGCAAAAAAAGAAGACGCGGCGCTGTGACAGGACAGTGTGCGGCAAGGAAGAAAGCAATTGTCCAGCTGACAGAGGACAGTGCGGATATCGAAATTTTCAGCGGACTGTAAGAGCGGCAGAATCCGAACAATATGTGCAGCTTGCACGATAAGAAAGCATTGAAAGGAGAAACAACCATGGGAATCAAGAGTTATAACCCATATACACCTTCCAGAAGACATATGACTGGATCTGATTTCTCTGAAATCACAAAGAAAACTCCTGAAAAATCTTTGTTAGCACCGAAAAAGAAGCATTCAGGACGTAATAATCAGGGTAAAATTACCGTCAGACATCATGGCGGCGGAAATAAACAGAAATACAGAATCATTGATTTTAAAAGAAAAAAAGACGGTATGACTGCAAAAGTCATTGGTATCGAATACGATCCGAACCGTTCCGCAAATATCGCGCTGATCAGATATATGGATGGTCAGAAAGCTTATATTATTGCTCCGGCAGGACTTACAGACGGCATGCAGGTTATGAATGGGCCGGAAGCAGAAGTAAGAGTCGGCAACTGTCTGCCGCTTGAAAATATCCCGGTTGGTACACAGGTACACAATATTGAGCTGTATCCGGGAAAAGGCGGACAATTAGTGCGTTCTGCCGGCCTTAGCGCACAGTTAATGGCAAAAGAAGGCAAATATGCGACATTAAGACTGCCTTCTGGTGAAATGAGAATGGTTCCTCTGAACTGCCGTGCAACGATCGGCATTGTTGGAAATGGTGATCATAACCTGATCAATATCGGTAAAGCAGGACGTAAACGTCATATGGGCATCCGCCCGACCGTACGCGGTTCTGTTATGAATCCGAATGACCATCCACATGGCGGTGGTGAAGGCAGGGCGCCGATTGGACGTCCAGGCCCATGTACGCCTTGGGGCAAGCCTGCACTTGGCCTTAAGACACGTAAGAAAAAGAAAGCTTCGGATAAGCTGATCGTAAGAAGACGTGACGGCAGAGCAATCAAGAGTAAATAGGAGGAATAATAGTAATGGGTAAAAGATCATTGAAAAAAGGTCCTTTCGCAGATGAAAGCCTGTTAAAAAAGGTAGATGCCCTGAACGCTGCAGGTGACAATGCGGTTATTAAGACATGGTCACGCCGTTCCACAATTTTCCCGTCGTTTGTAGGACGTACGTTTGCAGTGCATGATGGCAGAAAGCATGTACCGGTATATGTTACAGAAGATATGGTCGGGCATAAGCTGGGTGAGTTTGTTGCGACAAGAACTTACCGTGGTCATGTAAAAGAAGAAAAAAGGTCAAGAGTGAAATAATTCGCTGATTAGGAAAGGAGGCTCTATTTCATGGCTAAAGGACATAGATCTCAAATCAAGAGAGAGAGAAATGAAAATAAAGATACCAGACCTTCTGCAAAATTATCTTATGCAAGAGTGTCAGTTACGAAAGCTTGCTTTGTATTGGATGCGATCCGTGGCAAAGATGTAAAAACAGCGCTTGCTATTTTAGATTACAATCCACGCTATGCATCTCAGATTACTGCTAAATTATTAAGATCCGCGATTGCGAATGCAGAAAACAATAACGGAATGGATCCGGACCGCCTGTATATTGAGGAATGCTACGCAAACAAAGGACCTACGATGAAGAGAATCAGACCGAGGGCACAGGGGCGTGCATATAGAATCGAAAAGAGAATGAGCCACATTACCATTGTGCTGAATGAAAGATAAGGAGGGAAAGCATGGGACAGAAAGTTAATCCTCATGGCTTAAGAGTTGGTGTCATTGCTGACTGGGACTCTAAGTGGTATGCAGAGGGAGATTTCGCAGACTGTTTAATAGAAGATTATAAGATCAGAGAATTCCTGAAAAAGAAATTATACACGGCTGGTATCTCAAAGATCGAGATTGAGAGAGCTTCTGAGCGTGTAAAAGTGATTATATATACAGCAAAACCGGGTGTTGTCATTGGTAAAGGCGGCGCTGAGATTGAAAAAGTAAAAGGTGAGCTTCAGAAATATACAAGCAAGAAGCTGATCGTTGATATTAAAGAAGTAAAGAAGCCAGACAAGGATGCGCAGCTGGTGGCAGAAAATATTGCACTGCAGTTAGAGAACCGTATTTCTTTCCGTCGTGCGATGAAATCCTGCATGTCCAGAAGCTTAAAAGCTGGTGCGCTTGGTATTAAGACAGCAGTATCCGGACGTCTTGGAGGTGCGGATATGGCTCGTACAGAGTTCTATTCTGAAGGAAATATCCCGCTTCAGACATTGAGAGCTGACATTGATTATGGATTCGCTGAGGCAGATACGACCTATGGCAAAGTAGGTGTAAAAGTATGGATCTACAAAGGCGAGATTCTTCCTGCAAAAGGAAATAAGGAAGGAGGCGCACAGTAATTATGTTAATGCCAAAAAGAGTAAAGCATAGAAAACAGTTCCGCGGCTCTATGAGAGGCAAAGCTTCCAGAGGCAACAAGATTACCAATGGTTCCTTTGGTATCGTTGCAATGGAGCCGGCCTGGATCAAATCAAATCAGATAGAAGCAGCCCGTATTGCCATGACACGTTATGTAAAGCGTGGCGGTAAGATTTGGATTAAAATATTCCCTGATAAACCGGTAACGGCAAAACCGGCGGAAACCCGAATGGGTTCCGGAAAAGGCTCCCTGGAATACTGGGTAGCCGTTGTAAAGCCAGGTCGTGTATTGTTTGAAATTGATGGAGTAGCGGAAGAAACTGCGAGAGAAGCATTGCGTCTCGCTACACACAAATTACCTTGTAAATGTAAAGTAGTTTCGCGTGCAGACTTAGAAGGCGGTGAATCAAATGAAAGCAAGTAAATATTTAGAAGAATTACGGACACAGACGCCGGCGGACTTAAACGCTCAGTTAGCAGAGGCTAAAAAAGAACTTTTCAATTTGAGATTCCAGAATGCGACAAATCAGTTGACAAATACAGGCAGGATCAAAGAAGTCAGAAGGAATATTGCAAGAATTCAGACAGTCATTACTGAGAAAGCCAATGCCTAAATCTCAGGAAGGAGAATGATATCGTGGAAAGAAATTTAAGAAAAACACGTGTGGGTGTTGTTGTAAGCGATAAGATGCAGAAAACAATTGTTGTAGCCGTAAAAGACAATGTAAGACATCCGCTTTATAACAAGATCGTTAAAAGAACTTATAAATTAAAAGCTCATGATGAGAACAACGACTGCAGAATCGGTGATACAGTCAGAGTGATGGAAACAAGACCATTGTCCAAAGATAAGAGATGGAGACTTGTTGAAATCGTTGAGAGAGCGAAATAATAGTACAAGGAGGATTCCAGCATGATACAGCAGGAAAGCAGACTCAAGGTCGCTGATAATACCGGAGCAAAGGAATTGCTCTGCATTCGTGTTATGGGCGGTTCTACAAGAAGATATGCACACATTGGCGATGTGATCACTGCGACCGTTAAAGATGCAACACCAGGCGGCGTTGTCAAAAAAGGTGATGTTGTAAAAGCAGTCGTTGTACGTACAGTACGTGAAACGCGCCGTAAAGACGGCTCTTACATCCGGTTTGATGAAAATGCCGCAGTTATTATAAAAGATGACCAGACTCCGAGAGGAACCCGTATTTTCGGACCGGTAGCAAGGGAACTTCGTGAGAAACATTTCATGAAGATTGTTTCTCTGGCTCCGGAAGTATTATAGGAGGTAGCAAGATGGCAATGTTTAAGATTAAAAAAGGCGACATGGTAAAAGTGATTGCCGGAAGAGATAAAGATAAAGAAGGTAAAGTCATTGCTGTAAACCGCAAGAATCAGACACTTCTTGTTGAAGGGATCAATATGATTACCAAGCATACAAAACCATCCATGCAGAACCAGCAGGGTGGAATTGTACACCAGGAAGGACCAATTCATATTTCTAATGTAATGTATCTGCATAAGGGACAGCCGACAAGAATCGGATTTAAGTTTGACGGAGATAAAAAAGTCCGTTTTGCAAAATCTACCGGTGACATTATTGACTAAGCACGAATAGAAGGAAGGAGGTCCAAAAGTGAGCAGATTAAAAGATCAGTATATGAATGAGATCGTAGATGCTATGATCAAAAAATTCGGATATAAAAATCGCATGCAGGTGCCAAAGCTGGATAAGATCGTGGTAAACATGGGTATTGGCGAAGCAAAAGAAAACGCGAAAATATTAGAAGCAGCAATGAGCGATATGGAATTGATTACAGGACAAAAGCCAATCAAGACGATATCCAAAAAATCAATCGCAAACTTCAAGATCAGAGAAGGGATGCCGATTGGCTGCAAGGTAACATTAAGAGGCGAGAAAATGTATGAATTTTTAGACCGTCTTGTAAACCTTGCACTGCCTCGTGTACGTGACTTTAGAGGCGTAAACCCGAATTCCTTTGACGGAAGAGGAAATTATGCACTCGGCATCAAAGAACAGCTGATCTTCCCGGAAGTGGAATTTGATAAGATCGACAAAGTTCGCGGCATGGACATTATTTTTGTAACAACCGCAAAGACAGATGAAGAAGCACGCGAGTTGTTAGCACAGTTCAACATGCCGTTTCAGAAGTAATCAGGAGGGAAATTATGGCAAAGACTTCGATGAAAGTAAAACAGCAGCGTAAACAGAAATTCTCTACCAGAGAATATACACGCTGCAGAATCTGTGGTCGTCCACATTCTGTGTTAAGGAAATACGGTGTGTGCCGTGTGTGCTTCCGTGAATTAGCATATAAGGGCCAGATTCCGGGAGTAAAGAAAGCTTCCTGGTAAAACAGTGACACCCAGATAATATTTAAGGAGGAAGATTCAATCATGACAATGAATGATCCAATCGCAGATATGCTTACAAGAATCCGTAACGCAAATACTGCTAAACATGATACAGTAGATATTCCGTCATCCAAGATGAAGGTTGCCATTGCTGAAATTCTTGAAAAAGAAGGCTATATCGCGAAATATGATATCGTTGATGACGGGAATTTCAAGGCAATCCGTGTCACATTAAAGTATGGCGCAGATAAGAATGAAAAGATTATTACAGGCATCAAGAGAATCTCAAAGCCAGGTCTGCGTGTATATGCGGGCAAGGATGAAGTTCCTTATGTACTTGGCGGTTTGGGAATCGCTATTTTGTCTACCAATAAGGGCATCATTACAGATAAAGAAGCAAGAAAACAGCAGGTAGGCGGCGAAGTATTAGCATTTGTATGGTAATCAGTGAACGGTATTTTTCAGAATAAACAGGAGGTACGGGCATGTCACGTATAGGTAGAATGCCAATCGCGGTCCCGGCAGGGGTGACTGTTGAGATTGCAGAAAATAATAAAGTTACTGTAAAAGGACCAAAAGGAGAGCTTGAAAGAGTGCTGCCGTCTGAAATGGAGATTAAGCAGGAAGATGGACAGATTTTGGTCACAAGACCGAACGACCTTAAGAAAATGAAATCTTTGCACGGTCTGACAAGAACGCTGATCAACAATATGGTAGTAGGTGTTACAGACGGCTATACAAAACAGCTGGAAGTAAACGGTGTCGGTTACAAAGCTGCAAAATCAGGCAATAAGCTGACACTGAATCTGGGATATTCCCATCCGGTTATTATGGAAGACCCGGATGGCCTGGAGTCTGTAGTAGAAGGCAACAAGATTACGATCAAAGGAATCGACAAAGAAAAAGTTGGCCAATATGCGGCTGAGATCAGAGATAAGAGAAGACCGGAACCGTACAAGGGCAAAGGTATTAAATATATTGATGAAGTTATTAGGCGTAAAGTTGGTAAGACTGGTAAGAAATAAATGAAAGGGTGACGAGAGATGGTTAGAAAGGAATCAAGAGCTAAGGTTCGTGAAAATAAACACAGAAGACTGCGCAACCGTATTTCCGGAACGACAGAAAGACCGCGTCTGGCAGTTTTTAGAAGTAATAATCATATGTACGCTCAGATCATTGACGATACAGTTGGCAATACCATCGCAGCTGCTTCCACACTGGATAAAGACGTAAAGGATGCAGTGGAAAAGACTAATAACGTTGCAGCAGCAGCACAGGTAGGTACTGTGATCGCAAAGAGAGCTTTGGAAAAAGGTATTACAACGGTTGTTTTTGACCGCGGCGGATATATTTATCAGGGCAAAGTGCAGGCTTTGGCTGACGCAGCCAGAGAAGCTGGTTTAACATTCTAAGTAGGAGGAAACAGTTACATGAAACGTGAAATAATTGATGCTAGTCAGTTAGAGTTAACAGAAAACGTTGTAGCAATCAAACGTGTCACGAAAGTTGTAAAAGGCGGACGCAACATGCGTTTTTCAGCTTTGGTAGTTGTCGGTGACAGCAACGGACATGTAGGCGCAGGAATGGGTAAAGCAGCTGAAATTCCTGAGGCGATCCGCAAGGGCAAAGAAGATGCTATGAAAAAGCTCATTACTGTAAAATTAGATGATAACAAGAGTATAACACATGATATTCTGGGGAAACATACAGGTGCTTCGGTACTGCTTAAGAAGTCTCCGGATGGTACTGGTATTATCGCAGGCGGCCCGGCACGAAGCGTGTGCGAATTAGCAGGCATTAAAAATATCCGTACAAAATCATTGGGTTCTAACAATAAACAGAATGTTGTTCTTGCTACAATCGCTGCTCTGGCTCAGTTAAAATCTCCGGAAGAAGTTGCGAAGCTCCGCGGTAAATCTGTAGAAGAGATTGTAGGTTAGGAGGCATAAAATGGCAGAGAAAATGTTAAAAGTAACACTGATCAGATCAAAAATCGGCGCAGTGCCGCGGAATCGTAAGATCATTGAAGCTATGGGCTTCCATAAGCTCAATCAGACAAAAACATTCCCGGACAATGCTGCGACACAGGGTGCACTCCGTAAGATCGCACCATATGTAAAAGTAGAAGAAGCATAATTCAGAATAAGGAGGTGTCAGTATGGACTTATCAAGTTTAACAGCCGCAGAAGGCTCCAGAAAAGATAGATTCAGAAAAGGACGCGGACATGGTTCAGGCAACGGCAAGACAGCTGGTAAAGGACACAAAGGTCAGAAAGCTCGTTCAGGAGCTCCGAGACCAGGCTTTGAAGGTGGCCAGATGCCATTATACAGAAGATTACCAAAGAGAGGCTTTAAGAATATTAATTCTAAGATAATCGTTGGAATCAATGTATCAGAACTTGAGAGATTTGACAATGATTCTACGGTTTCCGTGGATACGTTAATCGAGACAGGTATTGTTAAAAATCCAAGAGATGGCGTTAAGATTCTTGGAAATGGAGAATTAACCAAGAAGCTCACTGTTCAAGCCAATGCATTCAGTGCCAGTGCAAAAGAAAAGATTGAGGCTCTTGGTGGAAAAGCAGAGGTGATCTAATGTTACAGACACTTCGTAGTGCATTCAAGGTGCAGGAAATCCGGGAACGATTGGTATATACATTTTTTATGCTGATCGTGATCCGGTTAGGCTCACAGCTTCCTTGTCCGGGTATTGACTCTGCGTTATTTGCAGAATGGTTCAGCTCTCAAACCAATGGAGCATTTAACTTTTTTGATGCGATCACCGGCGGCTCGTTTAATGAAATGTCTATATTTGCATTGAGTATTACGCCATATATCACATCTTCTATTATTATGCAGCTCCTTACGATCGCAATTCCAAAGCTGGAGGAAATGCAGCGTGACGGAGAAGACGGCAGAAAGAAAATTGCCAGCATTACCCGTTATGTGACGGTTGCGCTTGCTCTGATTGAATCTATTGCAATGGCAATCGGATTCGGCAGAATGGGATATCTGACAAATTATAATGCATTTTCTGTGATTCAGGTTGTATGTATTCTGACAGCAGGTTCCGCGGTATTAATGTGGATCGGTGAACAGATTACAGAAAAGGGTGTTGGCAACGGAATTTCCATCGTGTTAGTCATTAACATCGTATCCAGAATTCCAGCTGATATGTCAACGCTGTATGAACAGTTTGTAAAAAACCAGAAGATTGCAAGAGGTGTGCTTGCAGCGGTAATCATACTTGCGGTTATTCTTTTAACCGTCGTTTTTGTAATTATACTGCAGGATGCGGAACGCAAAATACCGGTACAGTATTCCAAAAAGATTCAGGGCCGAAAAACGGTCGGCGGACAGAGCTCATTTATTCCACTGAAAGTCAATACGGGCGGTGTTATCCCGATTATTTTTGCACAGTCTATTATGGAGTTCCCGGTTGTCATCTGTACGCTGCTTGGCGTAGACGGCGGGACAGGCATTGGCGGTAAGATCTTAAACGGCCTTCAGCAAAGGAACTGGTGTGATCCGTCAAATCCTGTATTATCTGTCGGACTTGCCGTATATCTGATTCTGGTTATTGTATTTGCGTATTTTTATACGTCAATTACGTTCAATCCGCTGGAAATCGCAGATAATATGAAAAAGCAGGGTGGATTTATACCTGGCATCCGTCCGGGCAAACCAACGAGTGAATATCTGACGAAGATTTTGAATTATATTGTATTTATCGGCGCTGTCGGCCTTTCCATCTGTGCGGTTATCCCGATTTTCTTTAATGGGGTATTTAACGCAAATGTATCGTTTGGCGGAACATCTATCATTATTATTGTAGGTGTTGTCATTGAGACGATTAAGCAGATTGAATCAAAGATGGTTGTTCGGTATTATAAAGGATTCTTAAGTGAATAGAGGTTGTGGGGGATACAGTTTCGGCTGTATCTCTCTTTGCGTAAAGGCATCTGGACAGGGAGGCGGTGCAGTTTTATGAGTGCCGAATTAAAGCCATGGCAGTTTGATCTGGAACAATATATCCGGCAGGGGGAACAGGAGTTTCAAAGTGCAGATATCTCGGATGCAAAGTGCAATATTTGCACTTTAGAAGAACTGGCGGTGCTCCGTTTGATAAAAAAAGCTCCGGATATCACGCAGAAAGAACTTGCGGCGGAGATAGGGAAATCGGAACGCACCATAAAGAAGATTACGGTGGAATTACAGAAAAAGGGCCTGATCAAAAGGGAGAACGGGAAGAGAAGCGGCAGATGGGCAGTAAGGCAGCTGTAAAAATAGATTAACAGTAATATAAGGGAATTTATAACAATTAGAAACTTTACAGTAGAAAAAAAATCCAATTTATGATATGGTTGTTATAAACAGTGCAGTTTTTGCAAGAAATGCTCAATACAATATACTGCCGCAAATCAAATCAGGAGGTTTTATTTTATGAAAATTATCATGTTAGGCGCGCCAGGCGCAGGCAAAGGCACACAGGCAAAGCGGATTGCTGAAAAGTACACAATCCCGCATATTTCCACAGGCGACATTTTCCGTGCGAATATTAAAAACGGAACAGACCTGGGCAGGAAAGCAAAAGAATACATGGATCAGGGCCTATTAGTTCCAGATGAACTGACCTGTGATCTTGTAATGGACCGCATTCAGCAGGATGACTGCAAGAATGGATTCGTTCTGGATGGATTTCCGCGTACCATTCCGCAGGCGGAAGCATTGGATGCGGCTTTATCCAAAATCGGCCAGAAGATGGATTATGCCATTGATGTAGACGTGCCGGACGAGAATATCGTTAACCGTATGGGCGGACGCAGAGCCTGCTTAAGCTGCGGCGCTACTTATCATATAGAGTTTAATCCAACAAAAGCAGAGGGCATTTGTGATGCCTGCGGTGCACAGACCGTATTAAGAGACGACGATAAGCCGGAAACGGTTCAGAAACGTCTGACTGTATATCATGACCAGACACAGCCGCTGATTGATTACTACAAAAAACAGGATATTTTAAAATCAGTCGATGGTACTCAGCCGATGGAAGCTGTATTTAATGCAATCATAGGAATCCTGGGAGCATAAGAGTGATGCCAGTGTCAATTAAATCTGCAAAAGAGATAGAACTGATGCGGACGGCGGGCAGAATCCTGGGCAGGGTGCATGAAGAACTTGCCCAGGCAATTGCGCCCGGCATGTCTACTTTGGACATTGACCGTATTTGTGAGGAATTAATACGAAGCTATGGATGTATTCCTTCATTTTTGAACTATGAAGGATTTCCTGCTTCTGTCTGTGTATCTGTAAACGATGAGGTCGTACATGGAATTCCGTCTAAAAGGCGAATTATAAAAGAAGGCGATATTATCAGCCTGGATACGGGTGTCATTTATAAAGGATATCAGTCTGACGCTGCCAGAACAGTTGGTGTTGGAAAAATATCAAAGCAGGCGGCGGAACTGATTGAACGGACAAAGCTCTGTTTTTTTGCAGGGATGCAGTATGCAAAGGCAGGCGGGCGGCTGTTTGATATCTCAGCGGCGATAGGAGATTGTGCACATCGTTACGGTTACGGCGTAGTCCGTGATCTGGTCGGGCATGGCATTGGACGAAATATGCATGAACCGCCGGAAATCCCGAATTTCAGGCAGCGATTCCGTGGGATGAGGCTGCGGCCAGGCATGACGCTTGCGGTAGAACCGATGATCAATATCGGGACATGGCAGGTAAACTGGTCAAAAAACGGGTGGACAGTAACGACAGCAGATGGTTCTCTGTCTGCGCATTATGAAAATACAATACTGATCACGCGCACTGGGCCTGAGCTTTTGTCAGTTACAGAGGAAGAAGCAGAAAATCTGAACCACGTATATCTTGCAGTATAAAAATATGCGTGTAAAGGGACCGTTCCATGAATGGTCCGAATAATTACAGTATAAGAATGAAATGAAGAATAGATGGAGGAATAAAAATGTCTAAAGCAGATGTCATTGAAGTAGAAGGAAAGGTAGTAGAAAAGCTGCCAAACGCAATGTTTCAGGTAGAACTGGAAAATGGGCACCAGATTCTGGCACATATCAGCGGGAAGCTGCGGATGAACTTTATCCGTATTCTGCCGGGTGATAAAGTAACGATAGAGATGTCGCCGTATGATTTGACCAAGGGGCGCATTATCTGGAGAGATAAATAAAGATTGATAAAGCAGCAGGCTGTCAGAATGCATGAGATTCTGGCAGCCTGTTTTTGTTCCGTCTTTTTCTTCCATTTTATGATAAGATGTGATAAAATGTAAAATGTATGTAAAGGATATGTAACTTTAAAATGAAGAACCTGTAATAGTTCAATGGAACAGCTGAACTGCGGCAGGAACTTGTTACAGATGAAAAGGAAGATAACTATATGGAAGGTTTTACACTGATCTTATCTTTGTTGAGTGGTGTTGCGCTGTTTTTGTTTGGCATGTCTCTGATGGGAGATGGTTTGAAAAAAGCGGCAGGGGAAAAGCTGGAGCTGATTTTGTACAGACTGACAAATACACCGCTGAAAGGCATTTTGCTTGGAACCGCAGTGACAGCGATTATCCAGTCATCTTCTGCAACGACAGTTATGGTTGTAGGATTTGTAAACGCTGGCATGATGAAAGTCTCTCAGGCGATAGGAATTATTATGGGAGCGAATATTGGGACGAGTATTACAGGGTGGATCCTGTGCCTGTCCTATATTGAAGGAACCGGCGGAATTGCGCAGATGCTGTCGACAGCTACCATTTCTTCGGTAGTTGCGGTTATTGGTATTGTATTTAAGATGTTTATGAAAAAAGCCGCATATCATAATATTGGAGACATTATGCTTGGCTTTTCTATTTTGATGGTTGGGATGCAGACAATGAGCAGCGCTGTATCACCGTTAAAGAGCAATGAACATTTTGTAAACGCATTGACAATGTTTACGAATCCGTTTATGGGTATATTAGTCGGTATTCTATTTACGGCGGTACTTCAGAGTGCGTCAGCCTCGGTAGGCATTATGCAGGCATTGTCTGTGACAGGCGGCATTACTTTCGCAGCGGCGCTGCCTATTACGATGGGTATTGGCGTCGGAGCGGCATGCCCGGTGCTGTTGTCTTCGATCGGCACGAACAAAAACGGAAAAAGAACGGCATTGATTTATTTGTTAAATGACTTATTCGGCATGCTGTTTTGGTCTGTGATTTTTTATACCGTTCATGCAGTTGTGCATTTTGACTTTATGGGAATGGTTATGAGTCCGATTCGGATTGCGCTGTTGAATACAGTATTTCGTATGGCGACGATTCTGGTGCTTTGTCCATTTATCAGGGGAATTGAAAAATTTGTATTTTTCCTGATTCGGGACAGTGAAGAAGATAAAGAAGATCAGGCGGATTTCGACCTGCTGGAAGAGCGGTTTTTGGCATATCCGCCGCTGGCAATCGCACAAAGCCATCAGGCAATGAATGGAATGGCAAAAAAGGTGCAGAAAAATATCGGCTATTCTTTGGGACTGCTGGAGAAATATTCTGAGGAGCGATATAATAAGGTACAGGAGAAAGAAAACTTAATTGATAAATATGAGGATAAACTCGGCACATACTTAATGCAGCTGACCGGCCGTGAGATGACAATTGCGCAAAACAGTGAGGTGTCTAAGTTTTTACATACGTTAAGTGATTTTGAACGATTGGGAGATCATGCCAGCAATATTTCGAAAGTAGCAAATGAGCTGTATGAAAAAAAGACTTCTTTTTCAAAAGAGGGCATGTATGAGCTTGGCGTGCTGGAATCTGCTGTTTCAGAAATCGTTGATTTGACGGTGAATGCTTTCACAGCAGATGATCAGGAAACGGCGTATCGGGTAGAACCCTTACGTGAACTGATCGGTATCTTATGTGATGAATTAAAGCTGCGGCACATCAAACGGCTGCAGCATGGAAAATGTGAATTAAAACAGGGGTTTGCATTTAATGATCTGCTCGCAAACCTGGAACGTATCGGCGCACATTGCTCTAACGTAGCGGTGGCCATGATCGAGCTTGGCTATTCTGAGTTTGACATTCACGGTTATGTGAAGAGTGTACGGGAACGTAAAAACTCCGATTATGCCATTTACTTTGAAGAATATGAAGAAAAATATGACATCAACGGATATAAAAAAGCAAAAAAACTGAAAAAAGAGGAAGAGGGAATAAAAGGAAAAAAAGCAAAAGATACAAAAGAAGGAAAGGATGCCAAGGACGGAAAAGAGGGCAAGGATGCAAAAGAAGGCAAGGACTCAAAAGAAGGAAAGGATGGAAAAGAGGAAAAAAGAAGAAAAAATAAAGTATTGCAGAAATCTTAAATGTTAAAAAACAGTAGATTTCAATAGAGACTGATATATGGAAAAGAAGGTTGATGAGAAGTTATGTATCTGATGTTAAAAAATACAGAAGTGTTATATTTTGATCTGGAAGATTTTGTAGTGGAAGTAATACGGAACGATCTGCTGCCGTTTTGTCTGCGGTCGAATATAAGACTGTCGACGAAAATGAAAGATATTTTGCATAATATACAGGAAGTAAAAGCATATTTAAGCAGCAGGGTGCTGTCATTATCCAGGGATAATGCAAAACAGATTTACGCTGCATTCCAGATCCCTCAAGTGGATTCCACAGACAACAGGGTCAATATCTGCGTGAAATGCAAAGGAGTGTCAATCGTAGACAGCTATTGGGTAAAAGAAGATGAAGAAGAAGCTGACTGGAGTAAAATTAATATCCGTCAAAATAAGCTGAGGGATATTTTGGATTTGTCTTTAAGCGGATTTTCACCGACCATTACAACGAACGCAATCTGCCCGGAACTGACAACAAAGGGATTGTTCCGGAAAGGATGGGTGTACCTGGGTGACAGTTTGTATTTATTAAAATCAGATAAGACGAATGAATACGTCAATACAAGGATGGAAGTATTGGCTTCTGAAATACTGGAATGTTTTGATAATCGTCTCGACAGCATCGTATATCTGAGTGATATCAAAGAAACAGCACGCGGAACAGCATATGTATCCATCTGCCAGAATTTTGTACGCGAGGAGCAGTCTTTTATCGAAGCCTGGGAAGTCATGGATTACTGCAAGCGCCGTAAGATACCATTCAGAGACTTGTGCCTGGAGCGGTGGGGGAGCAAATTTGCATGCATACCGGTACTGGATTATATTATTATAAACACTGACAGACACACACAGAATTACGGATTTATGATGAACAATACAACAGGCGAGCTGGAAGCAGTTGCACCGATGTTTGACTTAAATTGCGCGCTTGTGGCAGACTATTTTAAGGTAGAAGCCGGAGACACACTAAGCCAGATGTTTAATACGAAAGAGACCATACGAGAGCTTGCATTTAAATATATAGAATATACAGATCTGAAATTCAATGAAGAAGCATTTATGGAGCTGGCAAAAAGCAAACAGTATAAGGAACTGCGCCATGTATTCGAGAGAGTGTACGGACGGATACAGGAACTGGGGATTATTTAGAATAAGAATGATGGCCTCTCGGACGCTGCGGGAGGCCATCTTACATCCCCCAAAAAAAATAAAATTCATAAATTACAAAAATATTCTGTTGCATTTTTTCAGACATCGTGTTATAATGTCAGCTGAACGCTTTGGAATGAACCCTGAAGTAGCAGAGCAGCGATTGCAGCGCGGTCTGTTGGCTGCAGGTGTAAGGAAAGGAGGATTTGCTGTGAAAGTAAGATCATCAGTTAAGCCAATTTGCGAAAAATGCAAGGTAATCAAGAGAAAAGGAAGCATCCGGATTATCTGCGAAAATCCGAAACACAAACAGCGCCAGGGATAATCAATCACAGGCTGTTTTAGGCAGACAAGCAGAGCTGCCGTTTGGAACACAAATCAACTTATTATGTGCGGCTGTCAGCAGATAGATGGCAGTCCTGTATAAAGGGACTGTCAGCGCTATGCTGCTGATTCATAATAAACAGCGGGCACTGCTGGGTCCGGTATCTTTTATACCGAGGGGATACTGGTAAAAAGTGTCAGCAATTGCAGGCCATGCACACATTTCAGGCCGGGAAACCGGAGCTGCATGGTCTGGCTCAGAAGAAAAGAATCACAAAATTATACCAATTTAAGAATTATGGAGGTGCAGTACACATGGCAC